>NZ_FNOA01000045.1:0-12969 GCF_900106885.1 Pseudomonas sp. NFACC14 | reverse complement strand
GCTTCAACGAGCACCTGCTGCGCCACGAAGTCAGCGTGCTCTGGCTCACCGCCGGGCTGTTCCATCAGTACGCCGAGGCCCTGGCGCCGGCCTTCGGCGCGCTGCGCTACCTGATGGTCGGCGGCGACGTGCTCGATCCGCGGCGCATCGAAAAGGTCCTGCGCCATTCGCCGCCCCAGCACCTGCTCAACGGCTACGGGCCGACGGAAAACACCACCTTCACCACCACCCACGCCATCACCCTCGAGGATGCATTGGCCGGTGACATTCCCATCGGCCGGCCCGTGGGCAACACCCAGGTCTATGTGTTGGATGGACAGCGCCGCCCAGTGCCGATCGGGGTGGCCGGCGAGCTCTATGTCGGTGGTGATGGCTTAGCCCTGGGGTACCTGAACCAACCCCGCCTGAGCGAAGAACGCTTCGTCGCCAACCCCTTCAGCCAGGCGCCCGGGGCACGCTTGTACCGCACCGGCGACCTGGTGCGCTGGCGCGCCGACGGCGTGCTGCTGTTCCTGGGGCGCAATGATTTCCAGGTGAAGATCCGTGGCTTTCGCATCGAGTTGGGGGAAATCGAAACCCAGCTCAAGGCCTTGCCGGGAATCAGCGAGGCGGTGGTGCTGGCCGATGCCCAGCAACGCCTGCTGGCCTACTTCAGCGCCACCGAGACGCACGAGCCCAACGCCCTGCGCGCCCGCCTGGCGGCCGTGCTGCCGGACTACATGCTGCCGGCGGCTTTCGTCCAGGTGGAAGGTTTCGCGCTGACCGCCAACGGCAAGCTCGACCGCCACGCCCTGCCCGAGCCCGGCGAACAGCATTTCGCCCGGCACTGCTACGAAGCGCCCCAAGGGCCAGTGGAAACCCGCCTCGCCGAGCTGTGGGCCGAGGTCCTCGGGGTACCGCGGGTCGGTCGGCAGGACAACTTCTTCGCCCTCGGCGGGCATTCGTTGCTGGCGGTGCAGATGGTCGAGCAGCTGCGTGCCGAAGGCTGGCAGCTGGACGTGGGGACCTTGTTCAGTGCGGCGAACCTGCTCAATCTCGCATTGCTGCTGGAGAACCCGCTGGGGCCGGCCAAATCACAGGCGCTGCCTGAGGCATCCGCCATCGCGCCGGACTGCAAGCGCATCACCCCGGCCATGCTGCCGTTGCTCAGCCTGCCACAGTCGCAGGTCGACCTGATCGTGACGGCGGTGGAAGGCGGCGCCGCCAACGTGCAGGACATCTACCCCCTGGCGCCCCTGCAGGAAGGCTTGCTGTTCCAGCACCTGCTGCAACCGGCCGACGACGCCTACCTGTTACGCGCGACGCTGGCCTTCGACAGCCGCCCACGGCTGGACGCCTTCATCGCCGCCTTCGATCAGGTGATCGCCCGCCATGACATCCTGCGCAGCGCCGTGCTCTGGGAAGGCCTGGACGAGCCGGTGCAAGTGGTCTGGCGCGAGGCGCCCCTGCCGGTGGTCTGGCTGGCGGCATGCGACGCCTTCGCCGAACAGCCCCTGGACATTCGCCGCGCGCCCCTGGCCCAGGCCTACGTGCGCTTCGACATGCCCAGCGGCCAATGGCAGTTGCAGTTGGTCCACCACCACCTGGCCATCGACCACGCCACCCTGGCGCTGTTGTTCGGCGAAGTCCGCACCTTGATGCAAGATCCGGGGCATCCGCTGCCTCCGACCGTGGCGTTTCGCCGGTTCGTCGCCCAGGCCCGCGAGCACCGGCGCCAGGCCAGCGCCGAGGCCTATTTCCAGCGGCTGCTCGGCGGGCTCGACGAACCGACCCTGCCCTACGCCCTGCACGACATCCAGGGTTCCGGCCGCGACAACCGCGAGGCCCAGCGCTCACTCGACCCCGCCCTGGCCCGCCGCCTGCGGCAATTGGCCAAGACCCAGGCGGTGGGTGTCGCCAGCCTGTTCCACTTGGCCTGGGCCATGGTGGTGGGCAAGGCCAGCGGCCGCGACGACGTGGTCTTCGGCACGGTGCTGTTCGGCCGCTTCAGTGCCGGCCAGCAGGTGGAACAGGCCCTGGGGCTGTTCATCAATACCCTGCCCCTGCGCATCGACCTCGACATGCCCCTGTACAGCGCCTTGCGCCAGACCCATGGACGACTGACCGAACTGCTCGCCCATGAACACGCGCCGCTGGCCCTGGCCCAACGTTGCACGGCGCTGCCCACCCAGGCAGCGTTGTTCTCAGCGCTGCTGAACTTTCGCCACAGCCAGGCACAACGCTCGGCCCGCCCAGAGTTCGACCTGCCCGGGGTGCACCTGCTGGGCAGCGAGGAGCGCAGCAACTACCCGTTCTGCCTGTCCATCGATGACCTCGGCGAAGGCTTTGCCCTAACCGGACAGGTCCATCGTTCAGTCTGCGTCGACGCTGTCCTTGCGCAAATGATTCGGGCCCTGGAGGTGGTTGCACAGACCCTGGAAACCGCACCGGCCACCCGTGCCTGTGCCTTGGACATCCTACCTCTGGAGCAACGCCAGCAATTGCTGGAAGCGTTCAACGCCACACGGCAGGCGCACCCACGGGACACCCTGCTGCACCAGCCTTTCGAGCGGCAGGCGGCACTGCATCCCGACACCGTGGCGGCGCAGTTCGAAACGGCCGCGGGAGCCCGGCTCAGCTATGCCCAGCTTAATCAGCAGGCGAACCAGTTGGCCCACGCCCTGCTGACGGCCGGGGTGCGCCCCGATGACCGGGTAGCGATCAGCCTGCAACGTGGTCCAGACCTGTTGGTCGCCCTGCTCGCCACCTTGAAGGCCGGCGCGGCCTACGTACCGCTGGACCCCAACTACCCGCTGGCGCGCCTTGCGCACATGCTCGAAGACTGCGCGCCCCGGCTGGTCCTGAGCAGCCAGGCCGTGGCCAGTGGGTTACCGGCCGCGGCGGTCGAATGTTGGCACCTGGATGCAGCGCAGTTGCGGGACCGGTTGGCGACCTTGCCCACGGAAAACCCCAGGGTTGCGGACCTGGGCCCAACGCACCTGGCCTACGTCATCTACACCTCGGGCTCCACCGGCGTGCCCAAGGGGGTGATGATCGAGCACCGCAACGCCTGCAACTTGCTGCATTGGGCGCTACGCAACTTCGACGCCGAGGAATGGCGCCGCAGCCTGTTCGCCACTTCGATCAACTTCGACCTGGCGGTCTTCGAATGCTTCGTCCCTCTCGCCGCCGGCGCGACCCTGCACCTGGTAGAGAACGCCCTGGCGTTGGTGGCCCGTCCCTGCCCGGTGTCGCTGATCAACAGCGTGCCCTCGGCGGTGGAAGAACTGGTCAGGGTCGGCGCCGTCCCGGACAGCACCCGGGTGGTCAACCTGGCGGGCGAACCGCTCAAGCCGCGGCTGGTGGAACAATTGTTCGCCCGCAGCGCGACGCAACGGGTCTGCAATCTCTATGGGCCAACGGAAACCACCACCTATTCCACCTGGCTGTCGATGGACCGTGCCGGGGGCTACCGGCCCGGCATCGGCCGGCCCCTGGACAACACCCGTGTCTACCTGCTCGACCGTCATCGCCAGCCGGTGCCGTTGGGCGTAGCCGGTGAAATCTACATCGGCGGAGCAGGCGTGGCGCGGGGTTATCTCAATCGTGCCGAACTGACCCAAGAGCGCTTTTTGTCCGACCCCTTCGTCGACGATCCCCAGGCGCGCATGTACCGCACCGGTGACCTGGGGCGCTGGCGGGCCGATGGTTCGCTGGATTACCTGGGACGCAACGATTTCCAGGTCAAGGTACGCGGGTTCCGCATCGAACTGGGGGAGATCGAAACGCAGTTGCTGGGCATGCCGGCGGTGCGCGAAGCGGTGGTGCTGGCGCAGCCCGGCCCTGCCGGTGATCCGCGGTTGGTGGCCTATCTGATAGCGCAGGTCTCCACCTCACCCGTTCCGGACTTGGCTGAAGTACGCGCCTATCTGGAAAGTCGCTTACCGGACTATATGCTGCCCAGCGCCTGCGTCGCCTTGGAGCAACTGCCACTGACGCCCAACGGCAAACTTGATCGCCAGGCCCTGCCGCTGCCCGAGGCGCAGGCCAGCAGTGCCGCCAGGCAGCCGCCGCAAGGGGACACCGAACGGCGGCTGGCGGCCATCTGGAGCCAAGTGCTGGGCGTCTCGGAAATCAGCCGTGACGACGACTTCTTCAGCCTTGGCGGGCATTCGCTGCTGGCGGTGCAATTACTCGAACAGTTGCGCCGCAATGGCTGGGACCTGGACATACGCAGCGTGTTCGAACGCTCGACACTGGCCGCCCAGGCCCTGCGCCTGGAGAACCTGGCCAGCGCTGCGGCGCCAGTGCCAAGCGTGAGCGCCATCCCGACCCCGTGCGCCCGCATCACCCCGCAGATGCTGGATCTGGTGACCCTTCCCCAGGCGCAGATCGACCTGATCGCGGCGCGAGTGCCCGGCGGCGTCGGTAATATCCAGGACATTTATCCATTGGGCCCCTTGCAGGAGGGCATGCTCTATCACCACCGCGCCCAGCGCGAGGGCGATCGTTATGTGCTGCGCAGCCTGCTGGCCTTCACCGAAGAGGCGCGCCTGCAACGTTTCTGCGCGGCGCTGGGCCAGGTCATCGACCGGCACGACGCGCTGCGCACCCTGGTGCTCTGGGAGGACCTGGAGGAACCCGTGCAGGTGGTGCTGCGGCAGGTCGCGTTCACGCCTCGGCGCCTGGCGCTGGAGGGTGACGACGTCGCGGCGCGGCTGCAGGCCAGTGCCGACCCGCGCCACTACCGTCTCGACCTGCGGCAGGCCCCGTTGATCGAGGCCCGAGCAGCCTTTGACCCGGCGCAGGAGCGCTGGCTGTTGCTGCTGTTGCATCACCATGTGGTGGTCGATCACACCTCCCTGGAATTGATGATCGAAGAGATCGCCCTGATCGAGGGCGGGCGCTCGGCGGACCTGCCGCCGCCCACCGGCACCCGAGCCTTGGTGGCCCAGGCCCGGCGACCAGAAGCGGTGGCCGCCGCCCGCGCTTTTTTCAGCGAGCAGTTGGGCGATCTGGATGAGCCCACCCTGCCCTTCGACCTTGACCTGCAAACCGATCCCCGCTGGCAGGCCCTGGAACACCAGCAGCCGCTGGCGCCGGAGCTGGCGCGCCGCCTGCGTCGCCAGGCCGAGGCCCACGGGGTGAGCGCGGCGAGTGTCTGCCACCTGGCCTGGGCCCTGGTGCTGGGGCGCCTGAGTGGGCGCGACGATGTGGTCTTTGGCACGGTACTGTTCGGCCGCCTGCAGGCTGGCGCCCACGCCGACCGGACCTTGGGCCTGTTCATCAACACCCTTCCACTGCGGGTGCGCCTGGACGGCGGCGTCCACGCCACCCTGCGGCAGGTCCAGGACACCCTCAACGGTCTGCTCTGCCACGAGCAGACCCCGCTGGCCCTGGCCCAGCGTTGCAGCGCGGTAGCGCCGGGGACGGCGTTGTTCAGCACCTTATTCAATTACCGCTACAGCCATGCCGGCCAGGCCAATGTGCACCAAGCCATGCCCGGCATGACCCTGCTGCACAGCGAGGAGCGAACCCATTACCCCTTCAACCTGGCGGTGGATGATCTGGGCGAAGGTTTCCAACTGACCGCCCAGACCCACCCAGACCATGCGCCGGAACGGCTGCTGGGCTTCATGCTGGCGGCCCTGCACGCCCTGGTGGAAGCGCTGGAACAGACTGACGATGGGCAAGTTCAGTCATTGGACGTATTGCCCGCCACCGAGCAGGCACGGTTGAATCGCCTCAACCCAGTGCTGTCCGTCTCAGCGCCCGACGGCACTCTGCACGGGCGCTTCGCCGAGCAGGCCGCTCGCCGCCCCGACGCCCTTGCGCTGATCGACGAGCACCGCCAACTGAGCTTTCGGCAGCTCGATGAACAGGCCAACCGCCTGGCCCATCACTTGCTGGACCAGGGCGTACGGCCCGGGCAACGGATCGCGGTGTGCCTGGACCGCGAAGCGCACCTGGCGATCGCCTTGCTGGCGGTGTGGAAAGCCGGCTGCGCCTATGTGCCGCTGGATCCTGATTATCCGGCTCCGCGGCTGGCCTTCATGCTGCAAGACAGCGCTCCGGCGGCGCTGCTCACCCAGGAACGAGTGCGCGAGGGGCTGCCGACATTCGACGCCGGGCCGTTGATCTGCCTGGATGCCGTTGGTGCCGCCTGGCAGCAGGCCGCAACCGACGATCCGGACATCGGAACCCAGCCCAGCGACCTCGCCTATCTGATCTACACCTCAGGCTCCACCGGCCAGCCCAAGGGCGTCATGGTCGAGCACCGCTCGGTGCTCAACCTCTGGGCCGGGTTGCACCAGCGTCTGGCAGACCTCCCGGCCGGTACGCGCTGTTCGCTCAACGCCTCGGTGGCCTTCGACGCCTCAGTCCAGCAGTTGTGTCAGTGGCTGAGCGGCCACTGCCTGGTGTTGATTCCAAAACGCGTGCGCCTGGATGCTGCGGCCCTGCTCGATTACCTGCAGAGCCGGCAGGTAACCCTATTCGACTGCACCCCGACCCAGTTGCAGGCGCTGCTCAAGCATCGCCAGACGCTGGCCCTGCCCCAGCCGTTGCCCCGCCGCCTGCTGCTCGGCGGCGAGGCCGTCCCCGCAGAACTCTGGCAGCAACTGGCCGGCGAACCCGGCGTGCGGGTGCTGAACGTCTACGGCCCGACCGAGTGCACGGTCGACACCACCAGCGCCTGGCTGGATCAGCATCCGCTGCCCAGCCTTGGCCAGCCCCTGCCCAATACTCAGGTGCACGTGCTCGATCATCACGGTCGGCGCGCGCCGCTGGGGGTGGTGGGTGAAATCCACATTGGCGGCCGAGGCGTGGCCCGTGGCTACTGGCAGCGCGAGGCGCTAACCCGGGAGCGGTTCATCGCCGACCCGTTCTCGCCCCAGCCCGGCGCGCGGCTGTACCGCACAGGCGACCTCGGTCGCTGGGAGCTGGATGGCAGCCTCAGCTACCTTGGCCGCACTGACTTCCAGGTGAAGATCCATGGGCACCGCATCGAGCTGGGGGAAATCGAAAGCCATCTGTTGGCAATGCCCGGTGTTCGGCAAGCGGTGGTGGTCGGTCGTCCTGATCGCCATGGCGTGGCCCGACTGATCGCGTACCTGCTCGGCGACGCGCCACCGACGCCGGCACAGGCGCGGACGGCCTTGGGCGAACGCTTGCCCGAGTCGATGCTGCCCAGCGCCTATGTGCGCCTGGATAGCCTGCCGCTGACTGCCAACGGCAAGCTCGACCGCAATGCCCTGCCCGAACCCGACGCCCAGGCGTACGTGCAAACCCGTTACGAAGCCCCCCAAGGCGACATCGAGATAGCCCTGGCGGCCATCTGGTGCGAGCTGCTGAACGTCGAGCGGGTCAGCCGGCACGACAACTTCTTCGCCCTCGGCGGCCACTCGCTGATTGCCATGGGACTGGTGGAGCGCATGCGCCAGCACCACCTGCGGGTCGACATCAGCCAATTGTTCACCGCACCGACCCTTGCCGGTCTGGCCGCGGCCACTACTCCATTGAAGGAACTGCTCCTGTGACTGCGGATCAATTGCTGGCTCTGCTCAAACACCGTGGCGTGACCCTGTCGTTGCGCGGCGACCAACTCTCGGTGGTGGCCGATGATGAAGTGCTGGCCGACCA
This sequence comes from Pseudomonas sp. NFACC14, assembly GCF_900106885.1. NCBI lineage: Bacteria > Pseudomonadati > Pseudomonadota > Gammaproteobacteria > Pseudomonadales > Pseudomonadaceae > Pseudomonas > Pseudomonas sp. NFACC14. The sequence goes on along the minus strand of NZ_FNOA01000045.1, from coordinate 5,349 downwards.
GGCGCTGATCGCCCTCCTGCGCAGCCACAAGCCAGCGCTGATCGAGGCCCTGCGCCAGCCCGCGGCACAGCCCGCCGGCACAAGCGGACTGCCGGCGGGTACCACCGCCATCACCCCGGCGCTGCTCGACCTCTGCCAGCTCGACGCGGCTCAGATCGAGGGCATCGTCGCCAGCGTTGCGGGCGGTGCCGCCAATATCCAGGACATCTACCCGCTGGTGCCCCTGCAGGCCGGCATCCTCTTCCACCACCTGCTCCAGGAACGCGGCGATACCTACCTGCTGCACGTGCTACTGGCCTTCGATGACGAACCGCGCCTGCGCCGCTTCATGGACGCTCTCAACCAGGCCATCTCCCGCCACGACATCCTGCGCACCGCGCTGGCCTGGGAAGGTCTCGACGCGCCGGTCCAGGTGGTGTGGCGTCAGGCCCCGCTGACGCTGGAACTGTGCAGCCCGCCCGCGGGCGACGTGGCCACCGCGTTGCGCGCCTGGACCGATCCCAGGGAGCATCGGCTGGATCTGCGCCAGGCACCCCTGATGCGCGCGGTGGCCGCAGCGGATCCGGCAAACGGTCGCTGGCTGCTGCAACTGCTGCACCACCATGCGGTGATGGACCATACATCGCTGGAGCGGCTGGTGAGCGAGGTCGCGGCGATCCAGCAGGGTCGCCTGGCGGACTTGCAACCGCCACGCCCGTTCCGTGATTTCGTGGTGCGCGCCCGCCAGGGCCTGAGTGAAGCGCAACACGCGGCATTTTTCACCGAGCTGCTTGGCGATATCGACGAGCCCACCGCGCCCTGCGGGCTGCTCGATGTGCGCGGCGACGGCAGCCAGGTGCAGACTCTGGAAGCGCCATTGGCGTTGGATCTGAGCCGGCGCATCCGCGAGCTGTCGCGCCGCCTGGAAGTCAGCAGCGCCAGCCTGTTCCATCTGGCCTGGGCCCTGGTGCTGGGCAAGACCAGCGGCCGTGACGACGTGGTGTTCGGCACGGTGATGTTCGGTCGCCTGCTGGGCGCCGCCGAAGCAGCCACCGCCATGGGCCTGTTCATCAATACATTGCCGTTGCGGGTGCGCCTGGCGGTGCCGGTGAGGCAGGCCCTGCGCGACACCCATGGGTTACTCAGCCGGTTGATCGCCCATGAGCACGCGCCCTTGGGCCTGGCCCAACGCTGCAGCGCGCTGCCCAACGGCACGGCGCTGTTCTCGGCGCTGCTCAACTACCGGCACAGCACGGCCCAGGGGCATGCCCCGGTGCTCGATGGCATGCAGGTTCTGGGCGGTGAGGAACGCACCAACTATCCCTTCAACCTGTCGGTGGACGACCTGGGCGATGGGTTTTCGCTGAGCCTGCAAATCGATCCCCTGGTGGGCGCGGCCCCGGTGCTTGGCTGGCTGCAAACGGCCCTGGATAACCTGCTCGACGCGCTGGAAAGTACACCCCAGCGCCTGGCCTGCCATCTTTCGATACTCCCGGAGGCGGAGCGTGAGCAATTGCTGCGTACGTTCAACGCCACTGCCCGGCCGCTGCCCGAGCGGGACCTGTTGCACCTGGCCCTGGAACGCCAGGCCGAACGCCAGCCCCAGGCCATCGCCGCGCGTTTCGACGCGGCCGATGGCGCCAGTCCGTTGACCTATGGAGCGCTCAACGCCCAGGCCAATCGCCTTGCCCACCTGTTGCTGGGCACAGGCGTGCAGCCGGACAGCCGGGTAGCGATCTGCCTGGAGCGTGGCCCGCATCTGCTGGTCGCCCTGCTCGGCATCCTCAAGGCCGGCGCGGCCTATGTGCCGCTGGACCCGGCGTACCCGCGCGAGCGGCTGTCGCACATGCTCGAAGACAGCGCGCCCCAGGCGTTGCTGACGACCACCGCACTGCAAGCCAGCGTGACGGCACCGGCGGGTTGCACCGCCCTGTGCCTGGATGATCCGCAGACCCAGGCCCGTCTGGCCGAGCAACCGGCCGACAATCCGGACCCGACGCGCCTGGGCCTGACCGGCGCGCACCTGGCCTACGTGATCTATACGTCGGGCTCCACCGGCCTGCCCAAGGGCGTGATGATCGAGCACCGCAATGCTTGCAACCTGTTGCATTGGGCGCTGCGCGCCTTCGACGCCGAAAGTCTGCGCGAGAGCCTGTTCGCCACCTCGATCAACTTCGACCTGGCGGTCTTCGAATATTTCGTGCCCCTGGCCGCTGGCGCGACCCTGCACCTGGCCACCAATGCCCTGGCCCTGCTCGACCGTCCGGTGCCCGTCACCCTGATCAACAGCGTGCCGTCGGCGCTCGATGCGCTGGTGGGGGCCGCGGCGATCCCGGCCTCGACGCGGGTGGTCAACCTGGCCGGCGAACCACTCAAACAGGGCCTGGTGCAAAGGATCTTCGCCCACAGTGACGTGCAGCGCCTGTGCAACCTGTATGGACCATCGGAAACCACCACCTATTCAACCTGGGTGGCGATGGACCGCGCCGAAGGCTTCGTGCCGGGCATCGGTCGACCGCTGGACAACACCCAGGTCTACCTGCTCGATGGGCACCGGCAACTGGTGCCCCGTGGCGTGGTGGGCGAGCTGTATATCGGCGGCGCCGGTGTCGCTCGGGGTTACCTGAACCGGCCGGCGCTGACCGAGGAGCGTTTCCTCCCGGACCCCTTCGCAGCCCAGCCCGGCGCGCGGATGTACCGCACCGGCGACCTCGGTCGCTGGACCGAGGATGGACAACTGCTCTACCTGGGGCGCAACGACTTCCAGGTCAAGGTGCGCGGCTATCGTATCGAACTGGGCGAGATCGAAAGCGCCCTGGCGCGTGTCCCGGGGGTGCAGCACGCCGTGGTCGTGGCTCGTCAGGCGCCGAGCGGCGATGCGCGGCTGGTGGCGTATTGGGTGGCCCAGCCGGAAGCGGCGCCAGACGAGGCGATACTGCGCGACGCCCTGGCGGCGGTACTGCCCGAGTACATGCAACCCAGCGCCTACGTGGCCCTGCCCGCCCTGCCACTGACGCCCAACGGCAAGCTCGATCGCAGCGCGCTGCCGGCACCGGAACAGGCCGCCAGCGGACACTTCGAAGCGCCCATGGGGCCGCTGGAAAACCAACTGGCGACGATCTGGGGGCGCCTGTTGGGCCGGCCACGGATCGGCCGCGATGAGCATTTTTTCCAGGCAGGTGGCCACTCTCTGCTGGCGGTGCAACTGGTTTCCCAGCTGCGTCAGCAATTGCGCGTCGAACTGCCTTTGGCCAGTGTGTTCGATCACCCGACGCTGCAACGCCAGGCACGGGCCATCGAAGCCCTGGGCGCAGCCGGGCTCCACGGCGCCGCGCCGATCCCGGCCGGTCCACGGCCGGCGCGGCTGCCGTTGTCGTTTGCCCAACAACGCCTGTGGTTCATCGCACACCTGGATGCCCAGGCCAGCGCGGCCTACCACATGGCCGGAGGCCTGCGGCTGCGCGGTGAGCTCAATGAAGCGGCCCTGGGCGCCGCGCTGGCGCGCATCGTCGAGCGGCACGAAGCCTTGCGCAGCCGTTTTGTGTCCGACGGCGGCGAGCCGTGCCAGGTGGTGGATCCCGGGCATTCGCTGGTGATGCCGTGCCTTGACCTGCGGGATCAGTCGCCGGCGCAGTTGCAGGCCCATTACACCGCTGAAGCCCAGGCGCCTTTCGATCTGGCCGGCGGCCCGCTGTTTCGCACCCGCCTGTTGCGCCTGGCCGAGCATGAGCACGTCCTGCTGGTGACCCTGCACCACATTGTCGGCGACGCCTGGTCCCTGGGCGTGCTGACCCGGGAATTGAGCGAGCTGTACCGGGCTTTCTGCCGGGGGCAAGCCGATCCGCTGCCACCGCTGGCCATCCAGTACGCCGACTATGCCCTGTGGCAACGCTCCCCGCGCCAGGCACAACGCATCGCTGAGCAACTGAACTACTGGCGCACCCAATTGGCCGACGCGCCCCCTTCGTTGAACCTGGCCCTGGACCGGCCACGCCCGGCCCGACAAGACTTCAGCGGTGCCAGCCTGGAGCTGAGCATCGACGCTGCGCTGGTGCGATCCCTCAAGCACTTGAACGAACGCCACGGCACGACGTTGTTCATGACTGTGCTGGCCGCCTGGTCGGTGGTCCTTGGACGGTTGTCGGGGCAGGATGACCTGGTCATCGGCTCGGTGCTGGCGAATCGCACCCGTGCCGAGGTCGAGCCGCTGATCGGCTTCTTCGTCAACACTCAAGCGTTGCGGGTGCGCCTCGACCGGGTCAGCCAGGTCGGCGAGCTGCTGGCCCAGGTGCGGCGCACCGCGCTGGATGCCCAGGCCCATCAGGAGCTGGCTTTCGAGCAATTGGTGGAAGCCTTGAACCCGTCGCGTTCGTTGGCTCACAGTCCGATCTTCCAGGTCATGCTGGCCTGGCAGAATGCTCCGCAGCCGAGCCTGGCCCTGGGCGACCTGGAAGTGACCCCGTTGTCCACCGGTGAGGACAGCGCCAAGTTCGACCTGACCCTGAACCTGTATGAGCGCGACGGCGTGATCGGCGGCCGGCTGACCTACGCCACGGCGCTGTTCGACCCCGGTACCGTGGAGCGTCACTGGCAGGCGCTGTGCGCCACGTTGCAGGCGATGGTCGAGAACGACCAACTGCCGCTCCATGCGCTGTCGATCCTTGGCGCGGACGAACGTCGGCAGGTGCTCCACGGATTCAATGAAACCACCCGCGATTACCCTGCCGACGAGCCCCTGCACCGTCTGTTCGAGGCCCAGGCCCAGCGCCGGCCCGACGCTACTGCGGTGCAGGACGGCGAACACTTGCTCAGTTACCGCCAGCTCGACCAACAGGCCGAGCAGCTCGCGCACTGGTTGGCCGAGCACGGCGTCACCCCGGGCGCTCGGGTCGCCCTGAGCCTTGCGCGGGGCCCGCGTTTGGTCACGGCGATCCTGGCGATCCTGAAAAGCGGCGCGACCTACGTGCCCATCGATACTGCCACCCCGCTGCAGCGTCAACGCGCGTTGCTGGACGACTGTGCCAGCGCCTGGCTGCTCTGTGACAACCCGGACGCGCCGGTGCAAGGTATCGGCTACCAGATCTTGTGCCCTTGGGATCGCCTTGCGACCGCGGGTGAAGCCACCCCGCCGCGTCAGCCTGTCACAGTGTCGAGCGAGGCGCCGGCCTACATCATGTACACCTCCGGTTCCACTGGAACGCCCAAGGGCGTGCAAGTGCCGCACCGCGCCATCACCCGGCTGGTGCGCAACAACGGCTTCGCCGGGTTCACCGCCCAGGACCGCTTCGCCCTCGCCGCCAACCCGGCCTTCGACGCCAGTACCCTGGAGATCTGGGGCGCGCTGCTCAACGGTGGCTGCCTGGTGGTCTG
>NZ_FNOA01000021.1:0-106925 GCF_900106885.1 Pseudomonas sp. NFACC14 | reverse complement strand
TGGCGTCCCCTAGGGGACTCGAACCCCTGTTACCGCCGTGAAAGGGCGGTGTCCTAGGCCACTAGACGAAGGGGACGCAAACCCTTCTATACAACTGATCAACGCTGAGTGTTGATCGCTTCAGAGCCGGTGTGGCCAGGCCTTGAAGTGTAAATTGGTGGAGCTAGACGGGATCGAACCGTCGACCTCTTGCATGCCATGCAAGCGCTCTCCCAGCTGAGCTATAGCCCCTCATCGCTGAGGACGGGGCGAATCTTAAGGGCGTATCGGAGGTCTGTCAAATTTATTTTCAACAAATTTGAAAATTTTTTGCCGGGATAACAATCACTTACCACCCTCCCCAGTAAAACTGGGACTTCGCCTGTTTCGTAGGAGCTGACGAGCGAAGCGAGGCTGCGATCTTTTGATCTTTCGCTTGAGATTCAATTAGCTGGGGAAAGATCGCAGCCTCGCTTCGCTCGTCAGCTCCTACAGGGCCATCAGGCGATCGCGCCCAACAGTTTTTCCCACTCCTTGTTCTCCTTCTTCGACACGCCACCGAGCAGATCGATAGCCTGGCGCAGGCGGAAACGGGTCAGGTCCGGCCCGAGAATCTCCATCGCATCGAGCACCGACACCGAGCTGGCCTGGCCGGTAATGGCGGCGAACATCAGCGGCATGGCATCGCGCAGTTTCAACTCCAAGGATTCGACCACGGCCTGGATGGTCGCGGTGATGCTGTCCTTCTCCCACTGACGCAGGCTTTCGAGCTTCCACAGGACCAGTTGCATCAACTGGCGTACCTGGTCGCCGGAGAGCTTCTTGGACTCGAACAGCTTCACGTCCGGCGTCACGCCACCGGCAAAGAAGAAGCCGGCCAGCGGGGCGATCTGGCTGAAGGTCTCTACCCTGCCCTGCACATGGGGCGCGATTTTCATCATGTACTCAGGGTTCAACGCCCATTTCTGCACACGCGCGGCGAACTCTTCCACCGGCAGGTCCCGCAGCCACTGGCCGTTGAGCCACGACAGTTTCTCGATGTCGAAGATCGGCCCGCCCAGGGAGACCCGCGACAGGTCGAAATGCTCGACCATTTCCTGCAGCGAGAACTTCTCGCGCTCGTCCGGCATCGACCAGCCCATGCGCCCCAGGTAGTTGAGCATCGCCTCGGGCATGAAGCCCATGCGCTCGTAGAACGTCACCGAGGTCGGGTTCTTGCGCTTGGACAGCTTGCTCTTGTCCGGGTTACGCAGCAGCGGCATGTAGCACAGCTGTGGTTGTTCCCAGCCGAAGTATTCATAGAGCAGGATCAGCTTCGGTGCCGACGGCAGCCACTCTTCACCGCGCAATACGTGGGTGATGCCCATCAGGTGATCATCGACCACGTTGGCCAGGAAGTACGTCGGCAGGCCGTCGGTCTTCATCAGCACTTGCATGTCCATGCGATCCCACGGGATCTCGACATCGCCACGCAGCATGTCCGGCACCACGCAGACGCCTTCGCTCGGCACTTTCATGCGGATCACATGGGGCTCGCCGGCTGCCAGGCGACGGGCGACTTCTTCCTTGGACAGCAGCAGCGCCCGACCGTCATAGCGCGGGGTTTCGCCGCGGGCCATTTGCTCGGCGCGCATCTGGTCCAGCTCTTCGGCGGTGCAGAAACACGGGAACGCATGCCCCATGTCCACCAACTGCTGGCAATACTGCTTGTAGATGTCGCCACGCTCGCTCTGGCGGTACGGACCGTGCGGGCCGCCGACATCCGGGCCTTCGCTCCAGTCGATCCCCAACCAGCGCAAGGCATCGAAGATCTGCTGCTCGGACTCGCGGGTCGAACGCAACTGGTCGGTGTCCTCGATCCGCAGGATGAACTCGCCGCCATGCTGCTTGGCAAAGCAATAGTTGAACAAAGCGATGTAGGCGGTGCCGACATGGGGATCGCCAGTGGGCGAAGGCGCGATGCGGGTGCGGACGGTGGTCATGGCATGTCTCGGAAAGAATATAAAAGCGAAGATCAAACAGGGGGCGAATGGTAACAGGCGATGGCGGGCGGGCTCCAGTGAGAGCGGGATTTGTGTGGCCAGCTGTCAAACCGAGTCGCGCCCATCGCGAGCAAGCTCGCTCCCACAGTTTGATCGAATCATCCAATGATCCCCTGTGGGAGCGAGCTTGCTCGCGATGAGGCCCTTAAGGTCGCCACACAACCTCAGACAGTTAGCAACCGCTCCCGCAACTTGCCAATCTCATCACGCAATTGCGCCGCCGCTTCGAACTCCAGGTCCCGGGCCAGCTGGTACATTTTCTCTTCCAGTTGCCGGATGCGCTTGGTGATTTCGCTCGGGGAGCGCAGTTCGGCCTCGTAGCGGGCGCTCTCTTCGGCCGCCTTGGCCATGCCCTTGCGTTTTTTACTGCGCGAGCCTGGCACGGTGGCGCCTTCCATGATGTCGGCGACGTCCTTGAACACGCCCTTGGGGGTAATGCCATTGGCCAGGTTGAAGGCGATCTGCTTGTCACGACGGCGCTCGGTCTCGCCGATGGCCCGCTCCATGGAGCCGGTGATGCGGTCAGCGTACAGAATCGCGCGGCCATTCAGGTTACGCGCCGCGCGACCGATGGTCTGGATCAACGAGCGTTCGGAGCGCAGGAAACCTTCCTTGTCGGCGTCGAGAATCGCCACCAGCGACACTTCCGGCATGTCCAGGCCTTCACGCAACAGGTTGATGCCCACCAGCACATCGAAGGTGCCCAGGCGCAGGTCGCGGATGATCTCGACCCGCTCGACCGTGTCGATGTCCGAGTGCAGGTAACGCACCCGCACGCCATGGTCGGCCAGGTAATCGGTGAGGTCTTCGGCCATGCGTTTGGTCAGCGTGGTGACCAGCACCCGCTCCTCCACCGCGACGCGCTTGCTGATTTCCGAGAGCAGGTCGTCCACCTGGGTCAGCGCCGGACGCACCTCGACTTGCGGGTCCACCAGCCCGGTCGGTCGCACCACCTGCTCGACCACCCGCCCGGCATGCTCGGCCTCGTAGTTGCCAGGGGTGGCCGAGACAAAAATCGTCTGCGGACTCACGCTTTCCCATTCGTCGAAGCGCATTGGCCGGTTATCCAGCGCCGAGGGCAGGCGGAAGCCGTATTCCACCAGGGTTTCCTTGCGCGAACGGTCGCCTTTGTACATGGCGCCGACCTGGGGCACGCTGACGTGGGATTCGTCGATCACCAGCAAGGCATCGGCCGGCAGATAGTCATACAAGGTCGGCGGCGGCGCACCCGCCGGACGGCCCGACAGGTAGCGCGAGTAGTTTTCGATGCCGTTGCAGTAGCCCAGCTCCAGGATCATCTCCAGGTCGAACCGGGTCCGTTGCTCCAGACGCTGGGCTTCCACCAGTTTGTTGTTCGAACGCAGGTACTCCAGGCGTTCCTGCAACTCGGCCTTGATCCCTTCGATGGCGTCCAGCAAAGTTTCCCGGGGCGTCACGTAGTGGCTCTTGGGGTAGAAGGTAAAGCGTGGCAACTTGCGGATCACTTCGCCGGTCAGCGGATCGAACGCCGAGAGACTCTCCACTTCATCGTCGAACAGCTCGATGCGGATCGCCTCCAGGTCCGATTCCGCCGGGTAGATGTCGATTACATCGCCCCGCACCCGGAACGTCGCCCGGGCAAAATCCATGTCGTTGCGGGTGTACTGCAAGTCCGCCAGGCGCCGCAGCAAGGCGCGCTGGTCGAGTTTGTCGCCACGATCCACGTGCAGCACCATTTTCAGGTAGGTTTCCGGGCTGCCCAAGCCATAGATGCACGAAACCGTGGTGACAATGATCGCGTCCTTGCGCTCGAGCAGCGCCTTGGTCGCCGACAGGCGCATCTGTTCGATGTGGTCGTTGATCGAGGCGTCTTTCTCGATGAAGGTGTCCGACGATGGCACGTAGGCCTCGGGCTGGTAGTAGTCGTAATAGGAAACGAAGTACTCCACGGCGTTGTTCGGGAAAAACGCCTTGAACTCACCGTACAACTGCGCCGCCAGGGTCTTGTTCGGCGCCAGGACCAGGGTCGGGCGCTGCACCTGGGCGATCACGTTGGCAATGCTGAAGGTCTTGCCCGAGCCGGTCACACCGAGCAACGTCTGGTGCGCCAGCCCGGCCTCGATGCCTTCGACCATCAGGCGGATGGCTTCCGGCTGATCGCCGGCGGGCTGGAAGCGGGTGACTAGCTGGAATTCAGACATGACATAACCTCTGGATTCACCCCTGTCGGCCAGCCGACAGGAACGAGAAAGACCGAAACGACGGGTGTCGCCCGAGGAAAAAGCTGGGATGCACACAATGTGGAGGTGAATGCCTTCGCTTTCAAGACGAACGTCCTACACGCCTTGAAGACTTTGACGCGGCCAGAAGACTAACGGTCGAAAAAAATCGAAAAAACTTAGCCTAAAAGCCGAATCGCCTGTCGCCGTGCCGGGTGATGGCCTCTATACTAGCTCCCCGTTTGTGCACCGCTCTAGTGCATTCGGCTGGAGCGTCACACGTCCCCTCATTCTCCATTCAGAGCCGCGCACTAATGAGCCTGTTTTCCGCTGTCGAATTGGCACCCCGCGACCCCATCCTGGGCCTCAACGAAGCTTTCAACGCCGACACCCGTACCAATAAGGTCAATCTGGGTGTGGGTGTTTACTGCAACGAGGAGGGGCGCATTCCACTCCTGCGCGCCGTGGTCGAGGCCGAGACGATTCGCGTGGCTCAGCACGTTTCCCGTGGCTACCTGCCAATCGACGGCATCGCCGCCTACGACCAGGCTGTGCAGACCCTGCTGTTCGGCAAGGATTCGCCGCTGATCGCCTCCGGTCGTGTCATCACCGCCCAGGCCGTGGGCGGCACTGGCGCACTGAAGATCGGTGCCGACTTCCTCAAGCAACTGCTGCCTGACGCGGTCGTGGCCATCAGCGACCCGAGCTGGGAGAACCACCGCGCCCTGTTCGAAACCGCCGGCTTCCCGGTGCAGAACTACCGCTACTACGATGCCGCCACCCACGACGTGAACCGCAGCGGCCTGCTGGAAGACCTCAACGCCCTGCCCGATCGCTCGATCGTTGTGCTGCACGCCTGCTGCCACAACCCGACCGGCGTGGACCTGACCCCGGAAGACTGGAAAAACGTGCTGGCCGTGGTCAAGGCCAAGAACCACGTACCGTTCCTGGACATGGCCTACCAAGGCTTTGGTGCCGGTATCGACGAAGATGCGGCGGCCGTGCGCCTGTTTGCCGAATCCGGGCTGACCTTCTTTGCCTCCAGCTCGTTCTCCAAGTCGTTCTCGCTGTACGGCGAGCGCGTCGGCGCCCTGTCGATCGTCAGCGAATCGAAAGAAGAAAGTGCCCGTGTGCTGTCCCAGGTCAAGCGCGTGATCCGCACCAACTACTCCAATCCGCCGACCCATGGCGCCAGCATCGTCGCCGCCGTGCTCAACAGCCCGGAGCTGCGGGCGCAGTGGGAAGCCGAACTGGCCGAAATGCGCCTGCGCATTCGCGGCATGCGCGACCAGATGGTCGACATGCTGGCCAAGGCCGCCCCGCAGCACGACTTCAGCTTCGTCGCCCGTCAGAGCGGGATGTTCTCCTACTCCGGCCTGACCGTTGAACAAGTGATGCGCCTGCGCAACGAGTTCGGCGTCTACGCGCTGGACACCGGCCGCATCTGCGTGGCCGCGCTGAACCAGAACAACATCGATGCGGTGACCAAGGCTATTGTCCAGGTGATCTGAAGGTCGTTGGGATGAAGAACGGGAAGCCATGGCTTCCCGTTTTTTTGAGTGCTCACACCGACCCGTGGCGAGGGAGCTTGCTCCCGCTGGGCTGCGAAGCAGCCCTAAAGCCCCTCACCTCGGTGTGTCAGATGGATGGGGGCTGACATTTTCCAGGGCCGCTGCGCTGCCCAGCGGGAGCAAGCTCCCTCGCCACAAAAGCACCAGATCGAAACTACAACTCCGTCGCCCGCAGGCTCGCCGCATCGTCATAGATGACATACAACGACTCGGCCACCTGGCTCTTGATGGCCTTGGTGCTTTCCAGCCCCAGGACAAACCCCTCGGCCTTGCCGCCGGCACGGTTCAATTCTTCGGCCGTGCTCGCCTGGGTGATGGCGTCGTACAGTTTCTCGGCGTGAGGCCCCACACCCTTGGGCAAACTGATCTGAGCGGTGCTCACAAGCACACCTCGGCGCAACGGGCTGTGTGAAGTGGTAACAGGTAGTTCATGGCGCGTACCTCAATGTCGGCGAATGGCCGGCAGCGCGTCCTGCCACTTCCGGACGACCATGGTAGCCCTCTCCCGTCCTTGCGGTAACTGCCAATCGCTGATTGACCGTCAATGGGCACCGGGAATGCGCCATCCGCCAATAGACACTTGACTTCTCTTTTCCAATCAGTAACATACGCGCCATTCCGCGATAGCTCAGTTGGTAGAGCAAGTGACTGTTAATCACTGGGTCCCTGGTTCGAGTCCAGGTCGTGGAGCCAGACAGCAACATCAAAAAGCCCCTGGATCGAAAGATCCAGGGGCTTTTTTTGTGGGCGAAAAACAGGTGGATGGCCATATAAGTCTGGCCGAGGTCGCTGTCGGAACAATAATCCGGCGCCAAAAAGGCAACATGGTCCGGATCCTGCTTTGTTTTTCCGACAACCCAAGCTGTCACGTGAGCGTCATGACAGGGCCGCAAACTGGCACTGTCCGCCAACAACAGCTTCAAAACAACAAGGACGAAGGTATGCCCACACAAAACCCCCATCGCATTGTCGGCCTGTGCACCTCCAGCAAGGTGTACAACGTACTGACCGAACTCAAGCAACTGGAAGGCCACCGCAGCGCCAAGTTTCTTTCCCTGCTGGCGGAAAACCTGGTCCGCAAGGGCCTGCTCAACGAGCAGGAAGTGGTGCACATGCTCGATCTGGTCGTCGATTGAGTGGCATCGATTCCTACTATTGAGCCAGTTGATTTTCCGTCCTTCCCCCTGAGCCGTAAGGTAACCCCATCGATTGATGGAGGTTTCCCATGCCCAAGGTTCAAATCATGTCTGTCATTGGCAGCGCCGTCCCCGCCCCACTGCGGGAACTCGGACTGCTGGCCTGCTGGTACCTGGTGCAGGACGGCGTGACCATCAGCGGCCCGCTGACTTCGCTGCCCGCCGCCCAGGCGCTGTCGCAACGCATCGGGCCCTACCTGCTGAGCGCCTAGGGCAACTGCACACGCGGCGTGCTTTCGACGAACAAGGCCCAACAGGACATGAACAGCGCGGCGATCAGCGGCCCGATCACGAAGCCGTTCAGCCCGAACACCGCCAGCCCACCCAGGGTCGAAACCAGCACCATGTAGTCGGGCATCTTCGTGTCCTTGCCCACCAGGATCGGCCGCAGGAAATTGTCCACCAGGCCAATCACGAACACCCCGAACAGCATCAATACCACGCCCTGCCAGATCGCCCCCGAGAGCAGGAAGTACACCGCCACCGGTGCCCAGACGAGGCCCGCCCCCACGGCCGGCAACAACGACAGGAATGCCATCAGCACCGCCCAGGGCAACACGGTCGGGATCCCCAGGATCCAGAAAATCAGCCCACCCAGCGCACCTTGGCTGATGGCGACCAGCAGGTTGCCTTTCACCGTGGCCCGTACCACCCGGTTGAACTTCAACTGCAGGCGGCGCTTTTGGTGTTCTGCCAAGGGAACGGCCATGCGCACCTTGCGCACCAGCTCCGCGCCATCGCGCAGAAAGAAGAACAGCAGATAGATCATCACGAAGAAGCTGACCAGGAACTGAAAGGTGCCCTGGCCAAAACTGAAGGCCTGGGTGGCGAAGAACTCGCTGCCCTGCATCGCGCTCTTGACGATCTTGTCGCGCAAACCGTTCAGATTGCCCAAGCCGAAGCGGTCCAGCAGGTGCTGGAAGTACGGTGGCAAGGCATCCTTGAAGCGGGCCAGGTAGTCGGCGATGTCCAGCTCGCCGCTTTCCAGGCTCTTGTACAGCGCCGCGCCTTCCTGGACCAACAACGTACTGATGATGATCACCGGCAAGATCGCGCAGACCACACAGACACTCAACGTGGCCAGCGAGGTGACATTGCGGTGCCAGCCGAACTTCACCTGCAGACGGCGCTGCATCGGCGCAAAGACGATACCCAGGATCACCGCCCAGAACACCGCGCCGTAAAACGGCAGCAGAATCCAGATGAAGGCGACCGTGACCAGCACCAGGAGCAACATCTGGGCTTTGTTTTGCAGCATCTTTCGATTCATCAGCTTTCCATGTCCAAAGGCGGGATACACATTAGTCCGCCAGGACTCGCCGGAGTGCCTTCACGTTTGCGCTGCGCATTGATCCAGATCAAAAAGACCCGGCCGGCCCTGGCGTACCCTCCCCGCTTTTTGCGACCTGACCCCACCATGACCTTCGCCGCCCCCGAACTGCTGGCGCCCGCCGGCACCCTGAAAAACATGCGCTATGCCTTCGCCTACGGTGCCGATGCGGTGTACGCCGGCCAGCCGCGCTACAGCCTGCGGGTGCGCAACAACGAATTCGACCACGCGAACCTGGCCTTGGGCATTGCCGAGGCCCAGGCCATGGGCAAGCGCTTCTACGTAGTGGTGAATATCGCGCCGCACAACGCCAAGCTGCGCACGTTCCTCAAGGACCTGGAGCCGGTGATCGCCATGGCGCCGGACGCGCTGATCATGTCCGACCCGGGGTTGATCATGCTGGTTCGCCGGCATTTTCCACAGATACCCATTCACCTGTCGGTACAGGCCAATACGGTGAACTGGGCGAGCGTCGAGTTCTGGCAGCAGCAGGGTTTGAGCCGGATCATCTTGTCCCGGGAATTGTCCCTGGAGGAAATCGCCGAGATCCGCGAGCAGGTGCCGGCCATGGAGCTGGAAGTGTTCGTCCACGGGGCGCTGTGCATGGCCTACTCCGGGCGCTGCCTGCTCTCGGGCTATATGAACAAGCGTGATGCCAACCAGGGCAGTTGCACCAATGCCTGTCGCTGGAAATACTCGGCGCAACCGGCGGTGGAAAACGCCGCGGGCGACATTGTGCAAAGCTATCAACCCGAACCGACCCTGGGCCTCGGCGCGCCCACCGACCAGGTGTTCCTGCTCCAGGAGGCGAACCGCCCCGAGGATTTGATGCCAGCCTTCGAGGACGAGCACGGCACCTACATCATGAATGCCAAGGACCTGCGGGCCGTGCAACACGTCGAGCGCCTGGCGCGCATGGGTGTGCATTCGTTGAAGATCGAAGGCCGGACCAAGTCGCACTTCTATTGCGCGCGCACCACCCAAGTGTATCGCCGGGCCATCGATGACGCGGTGGCCGGCCGGGAATTCGATCGCAGCCTGATGACCGACCTGGAGTCCCTGGCCCAGCGCGGCTACACCGAAGGTTTTCTGAGGCGCCACGTGCACGACGAGTACCAGAACTACCAGAACGGCAGCTCGGTGTCGGAGCGCCAGCAGTTCGTCGGCGAACTGACCGGCGAGCGGCGCGAACGCCTGGCCGAAGTACGGGTCAAGAACCGCTTCGGCCTGGGGGATCACATGGAACTGATGACCCCCAAGGGCAACTTTCACTTCGACCTGCATCAATTGCAGGACATCAACGGCAAAAGCATCGAGGTGGCACCGGGGGATGGACACGTGGTGTACCTGCCGATCCCGGACGCGGTGGACTTGCGGTTTGGGTTGTTGATGCGCGATGTGCGTGAGCCGTAGCACTGGCGCTGATCCAGGTACCGCAGAACAACTGTGGGAGCGAGCTTGCTCGCGATAGCGTCAGATCAGCCAATATTCATTTGACTGACACACCGCTATCGCGAGCAAGCTCGCTCCCACAGGGTTTTGTTGTGTTCGCGCCTGTTGATCCCGACAGGAACTGCCGAAGGCTGCGATCCTTCTTTCTCGATAAGACCCGGTTGCCCAGGTGAAAACATCTGGATCGAGAGCAAAAGATCGCAGCCTTCGGCAGCTCCTGCTGCGATGGGATCAGATCCGGAACTGCCCCACCAGTTTGCCCAGGCGCTGGCCCAGGTCAGCCAGGCTGCGGGAGGTCTGGGCGCCGAGCTGGGTTTCGTCGGCGACGCTGTCCACCGCCACGGCGATCTGATGCACGCTGCGGTTGATTTCCTCGGCCACGGCGGTCTGCTCTTCAGCCGCGCTGGCGATCTGCGCGTTCATCGAGTTGATGGTGCCGATTAACTGCGCCATGGTGTCCAGGGACGCCCCGGCTTCGTTGGCCTGCGCCGAGGTGCCGTCGCCCGCTTCGCTGGAGCGACGCATGGCCTCCACCGCGGCGTGGGTGCCCGATTGCAGGCGGTCGATCATGCCCTGGATTTCCTGGGTGCTCTGCTGGGTCCGGCTGGCCAGGGCCCGCACTTCATCGGCCACCACCGCGAACCCACGCCCTGCCTCGCCGGCACGCGCGGCCTCGATGGCGGCGTTGAGGGCCAGCAGGTTGGTCTGCTCGGCGATCGAACGAATCACCCCGAGCACACTGACGATCGAGGCCACGTCCTGCTGCAGGCTGTCCAGGGACACGCCGCTGCTGCGGATATCGTTCACCAACGCATGAATCTGCTGGATGCTACCGGCCACCACGCGCTTGGCGGACTGGCCTTCTTCATCGGTCTGCTGCGCCGCGACGGCGGCACCCTGGGCGCTGCGGGCGACTTCCTGGGCCGCCGAGGACATCTCGTTGATCGCCGTGGCGACCTGATCGGTTTCGTGGCGCTGGCGTTCCATGGCCTGCTCGGAGCGCTGGGCCTGCTCGGAGACTTGCGTCACCAGCCCGGTCAGTTGCGAGGTCATGTCGGTGATCTGCCGCACCAGGCCGTGGATCTTGTCGACGAAGCGGTTGAACGAACCGGCCAGTTGGCCGAGCTCGTCCTGGCTGGTGATGGTCAGCCGACGGGTCAGGTCGCCCTCGCCCGCGGCGATGTCATCGAGGTTGTCCTTCATCAGGTGCAGCGGCCGCAGGATCGCATTGGCCAGCAACAGGCCCACGACCGCGATCACCAGCAACACCACGGCGGCGATCCCGACAATGCTCAATATCACGCCTTGTACACGATCGTGGACCTTGGCTTCCACCAGGGCCACCTGGCCTTCGATGCCGTCCAGGTTGACCGAGCTGCCGACGGCCATGTCCCACTTGGACAGGTACTCGGTGTAGCCGAGCTTGGGCACCAGGTCCTGGCTGCCGGGCAGTGGCGAGCTGTATTCCAGATAATGCGTTCCGTCCTTGGCGACTTTCACCAGGTCGCGGTTGACGTAGACACCGTTCGGGTCGCGGTTGTCCTTGAAACTCTTGCCCACGCCATCGGGGCTGTTGGCCTTGAACAGACGAATGGTCTCGGAGTCGTAGCCGAAGAAATAGCCGTCCTTGCCGTAGCTGATATTCGACAGCAGCTTGATCGCCTGGGCGCGCGCTTCGTTATCGCCAGGCGCAGCGGCATCGTAGAGCGGCTTGATGGCGGTCAGGCCCACTGCCACATAGTTCTGCAGCGTGGCCTTGGCCTCGCTGAGCAGGCGTTCGCGGGTCTGCTGGACCTCTTTGCTAGCTTGCTCCTTCAAGATGAAGGCCGTGGTGAGGCTGATGATCACGGCGGACAGCAATACCGGCAGTATCGCAAGGGACAGGACTTTAGCCTTCAGGCTCAGGCGCATGCTGTTCACTCTTGTAGGTGTTATTGGCGTGGTTAGCTGTATTAACGGCACCGCACGGCAAAACTGTAGGACAAGGTGAGCGGTCCGTTGGCTGGGTCGCTGAACTCAAGGGCCTCATCGCGAGCAAGCTCGCTCCCACAGGGTTCGGCGGTGTCCACAATGCTTGTGTTCACACCGATCCACTGTGGGAGCGAGCCTGCTCGCGATTGAAGCGATTGGGTCTTGAGGCTACAACACCATCGCCGCCACCCAACCAAACGCCAGCAACGGCAGGTTGTAGTGGATGAAGGTCGGGACCACGGTGTCCCAGATGTGATGGTGCTGGCCGTCGATGTTCAGGCCGGAGGTCGGGCCCAGGGTCGAGTCCGAGGCTGGCGAGCCGGCATCGCCCAGGGCGCCGGCGGTGCCGACGATGCAGACGATCGCCAGCGGGCTGAAGCCCAGTTGCAGGCACAATGGCACGAAAATCGTCGCCAGGATCGGCACCGTGGAAAACGACGAGCCGATGCCCATGGTCACCAGCAATCCCACCAGCAGCATCAGCAGCGCGCCGACGCCCTTGTTGTGGCCGATCCAGGCTGCCGAGGTTTCCACCAGGCTCTGGACTTCACCGGTGGCTTTCATTACTTCGGCAAAGCCCGAGGCGGCGATCATGATGAAGCCGATCATCGCCATCATCTTCATGCCTTCGGTGAACAGGTCGTCAGTCTCACGCCAGCGCACCACACCCGATACCGAGAAAATCAGGAAGCCGACCAAGGCGCCAATGATCATCGAGTCGACCAGGAGCTGGATGGCGAACGCCGCGACAATCGCCAGTCCCGCTACCAGCAGGGTCATGGGGTTGTAGCGCACCGCCACTTGCTCGACCCGGGCGATCTTCTTCAGGTCGTAGACGCGTTTCTTGCGGTAGCTGAACAACGACAACAGCAGACCAAACACCATGCCCAACGCCGGAATGCCCATGGCATGGGTGACGTTGATACCACTGACATCTACGCCGCTGCGAGCGATGTTGGCCAGCAGGATTTCGTTGAGGAAGATATTGCCGAAGCCCACCGGCAGGAACATGTAGGGGGTGATCAGGCCGAAGGTCATGACGCAGGCGATCAAGCGGCGATCCAGTTGCAACTTGGTCAGCACATAGAGCAGCGGCGGCACCAGCAGCGGAATGAAAGCGATATGGATCGGCAGAATGTTCTGGGAGGCGACCGCGACCGTCCCCAGCAGGCCGATCAGCACCCATTTGACGCCCATGCCGCCAGCGGCGTCCTGGCGATCCACCAGGGCCAGGGCCTTGTCAGCCAGGGCGTGGGCCATGCCGGACTTGGCAATCGCCACGGCGAAAGCGCCGAGCAAGGCATAGGACAGCGCCACCGTCGCACCACCACCCAGGCCGGCATTGAACGCCTTGAGCGTCGCCTCGATCCCCAGGCCACCCGTCAGCCCCCCCACCAACGCGCCGATAATCAGCGCGATCACCACATGCACGCGGGACAGGCTGAGCACCAGCATGACGCCAACCGCGGCAATTACTGCATTTATCATCGTTACCTCAAAGCACAGCGATGGAAAGCCACCGGACAAAAAGGTCGCGACTTTGCAGCAAGCGGCGGCAAGCTGCAAGGGCCGTGGGGCGGGTTTTCAAGTCTCGCCATATTGACTACCACCACCGCCCCACCCTTGTGGGAGCGAGCTTGCTCGCGATAGCAATCTTTCGATAGCTATCCATGTGGCTGAACTGACGCCATCGCGAGCAAGCTCGCTCCCACAGGAGGGCGGCGCCATGCGATAGAGGTCAGCGCTTGGGCAGCTCGATCACGACCTTCAATCCACCCCACTCGCTGTCGTCCAACGCCAGCATCCCGCCCCAGGTGTCGACGATGTCCCGCACGATGCCCAGGCCCAGGCCGTGTCCATCGGTCTGTTCATCCAACCGCGTGCCGCGGCTGAACACCTGGTCGCGGCGATCCCTGGGGATGCCCGGGCCGTCGTCTTCCACGGCCAGACTGAATCCGTCGGCTGTCTCGGTCATGGTCAGGCGCACTTCGGCATCGGCCCATTTGCAGGCGTTGTCCAGCAGGTTGCCCAACAGTTCCAGCAAGTCTTCACGGTCCCAGGGCAGGTGCAGGCCTGGCGGGGCGACGTAGCTCAGATGCAGGTGTTCGCCGTGGATCATGTTCAGCGTGGCCAGCAACCCCGGCAGTTCGGCGTCGCAATCCAGGTGCGCGCCGGGCAAGGCATCGCCGGACAGGCGGGCGCGGTTGAGTTCGCGGTTCAGGCGCTGGCGGACCTGCTCCAGTTGATCGAGCAACAGTTTGCGCAGCTCGGGATACGGGTCGAGCTTCTCGTTCGACGCCAGGCTTTGCAGCACCGCCAGCGGGGTTTTCAAGGCGTGGCCGAGGTTGCCCAAGGCATTGCGCGAACGCTTGAGGCTGTCTTCGGTGTGGGCCAGCAGATGGTTGATCTGCGTCACCAGCGGTTCCAGTTCCCGTGGCACCTGTTCGTCGAGTTGCGAACGCTGCCCGCGCTGCAGCTGGGCAATCTGCTCCCTGGCGCGGTCCAGCGGACGCAAGGCTCGGCGCACGGTGATGCGTTGCAGCAACAGAATCAGCAACAGCCCCGCCAACCCGAGCCCGAGGCCGACCTGTTGCATCCGGCGGAAGCTGTCCCGCACGGGTGTGTAGTCCTGGGCCACGCTGATGGAAATCGCCTGGCCCAGCCTCCGATAATCGGTACGCAGCACCAGCAGCTTCTGGCCCTCTGGGCCCAGTTGCAGGTTGCTGTGCAGGCCGGGGTGGTCGAGCCGAGGCAATTCCTGGTCCCACAGGGAGCGGGAACGCCAGTGCACATCGGCAAAATCGATGCGGAAGTAATGCCCGGAAAACGGCCGCTGATAGGCCGGCGACAGGCGGCGTTCATCCAATTGCAAGCCCTGGGGGCCGCGCACCAGGGCCACCAGCAGGTTCTCGCTGTCGTTACGCAGCCCCGCTTCCAGGTAACGCTGCAGACCCAGTTCGAACAACCACAGGCTGGTTTGCGCCAGGACCAGGCCGACCACCACCATCACACCGATCAGGCCCAGGCTCAGGCGCCGCTGGATGGATCTCACTGCGCCTGCCCGCCGAACAGGTAACCCTGGCCGCGACGGGTTTCGATCACGCTACGTCCCAGCTTGCGCCGCAGGTGATTGACGTGGACTTCCAGCACATTGGAATCGCGCTCGGTCTCACCGTCGTACAGGTGTTCGGCGAGGTGGCTTTTGGAAAGGATCTGCTCGGGATGCAGCATGAAATAGCGCAACAGGCGAAATTCGGCGGCCGTGAGCTGGATGTCGGTGCCATCGCGCACCACGCATTGGCGACTCTCGTCCAGGTGCAATCCGGCAGCCTTGAGCGTCGGCTGGTTGACCTGGCCATGGGAGCGGCGCAGCAGCGCCTGGATCCGCAGATGCAGTTCTTCAGGATGAAAGGGTTTGGTCAGGTAATCGTCGGCCCCGGCCTTGAGACCCTCGATACGTTCGGCCCAGGACCCACGGGCGGTGAGGATCAGCACCGGCGTGGCCAGGCCGCCGGCGCGCCATTGGGCCAACACGTCGAGCCCCGGCACGCCCGGCAGGCCGAGGTCGAGGATGATCAGGTCGTAGGGCTCGCTGCTGCCCTGGTACACCGCGTCGCGACCATCGGCCAGCCAGTCGACGGCGTAACCCTGGCGTGCAAGCCCGGCCATCAGTTCATCGGCCAGGGGCACGTGATCTTCCACCAGAAGCAGGCGCATCAGTCTTCCTTATCTTTGAGTAAGCGGCCGGTTGTGGCCTCCAGGTCCAGTTCGCGCACAACGCCGTCGGTGTCCAGCAGCTCGACCTCATAAATATAGACGCCGTGTTTCTCCTCCAACTCGGCTTCCAGCAGTTTGGCGCCGGGGTGCAGGTCCAGCGCTTGTTGCAGCAGGTGCTCGAGCGGCAGGATCACGCCCTGCTGACGCAGTTGCAGGGCCTCGTCCTGATCCAGGTCCCGGGCCATGGCCAGCGAACAAAACGCCAGCAGCGCCAGCGCCCATCGACCATGAGCGCGTAGATTAAGCTTCATTACGTATCCTGATGATTCTTGAGTACCTCGCCATTGACGGCATCCAGTTCCAGGTCCCACTCGACGCCCTTGGCATCGCGCAGATCCACCTTGTAGAGGTACTTGCCGTACTCCTCCTCCAGCTCGGTGTCGGTTACGGTGGAACCGGGATGTTTGGCCAGGGCCTTGGCGTTGAGTTTTTCGAAGGACAGGATGGTACCAGCGTCTTGCAGTTTACGGGCTTCGTCCGCGTCCAGGTCTCGTGCGTGGACCAGGCTCGTACCAAGGGCCATGAGGGTCGCGATGAAAAAGGCAGTCAGGCGGTTCATGGGTTGTCTCCTTTTTTTATAATCTTTCACGGGGGCGACTGTATCGGGGTGAACTTAACTGAAACTGAATCGCCATCATGGAACCCACATCAATGTATGCAAATGCCTGTGGGAGCAAGCTCACTCCCACCGGGTTTTGTGTCGCTATAATCAGCCGCTTACCCGTATTCGAGACCGGTATGACCGCCATCCACATCAAGTTTCCCGCCCTCACCCTCAAGGCCGGCCCCCGTGCGTTCGGGCGAATTCGCCAGGCCGGCTTGAACGCCGCCGACGTCGGCATCCTGCCCGGCGCCGCCGGTGGCCCCAAGGCCCTGGGCATCCAAGGGCTGGACCTGGCGCTGTTCGGCGAATGGCTGCCCGCCGCGCCCCGGGAACGCTCGCTGATCGGGGCCTCGGTGGGTGCCTGGCGCTTCGCCAGCGCCTGCCTGCCGGACGCCGCCGAGGGGATCCGGCGCCTGGGTACCTTGTACAACGAACAAAGCTTCGCCAAAGGCGTGACCATGGCCGGTGTCAGCCAGAGCTCGCAGCGCATGCTCGATGACTTGCTCGACGGCCGCGACACCTCGATCCTCGATAACCCGCGGTACCGGCTCAATATCATGGTCGTCAAGAGCCACGGCCTGCTCGCCCAGGATCATCGCGGCCGGCTGGGCCTGGGGCTGTCGTCGGTGATCGCCGACAACCTGCGAGGCCGTGCCCGGCTGTCGCGGCATTTCGAACGGTTGATCATCCATGACCCGCGCCTGGCCCCGCCCCTGCACCCGTTGAATGACTTTCCGTCGCGTTTCGTTCCGTTGGCCGCCGGCAACCTGCGCCAGGCCCTGCTGGCGTCGGGCTCGATCCCGATGGTCATGGAGGGCGTGCGCGACCTGCCGGGCGCCGGTGCCGGCACCTACCGCGACGGCGGACTGCTGGACTACCACCTCGACCTGCCGTACAGCGGCGAGGACATCGTGCTCTACCCGCATTTCACCGACCGGGTCATTCCCGGCTGGTTCGACAAGGGCCTGCCGTGGCGTCGGGGCAACGTCGACCGTCTGCAGGACGTGCTGTTGCTGGCACCGTCCCGGGAATACCTGGCGCGCCTGCCCTACGGCAAACTGCCAGACCGCAACGACTTCAAGCGCTTCATGGGCGATGACCCGAGCCGCCGCAAATATTGGCGCACGGCGATGGACGAGAGTCGCCGGCTCGGTGACGAGTTCCTGGAGCTGACGGCCAACGGTGGCTTGGGCGAGCGTTTGCTGACCTTTTAGTCAGCACGGTCGCGCAACGCCGTTATCAAACTGATAAACTCCGCCGCCTGCCTCGCGACCGCTACCTTAAAGAGCCCGAACCTGTGGAAATCTTCAAAGAATTTACCTTCGAATCCGCCCACCGCCTGCCCCACGTGCCGGAGGGCCACAAGTGCGGCCGCCTTCATGGCCACTCGTTCAAGGTGGCGATCCACCTGAGCGGCGATATCGACCCGCACACCGGCTGGATTCGCGACTTCTCGGAGATCAAGGCGATCTTCAAGCCCCTCTACGAGCGCCTGGACCACAACTACCTCAACGACATCCCAGGTCTGGAAAACCCCACCAGCGAAGTGTTGGCCAAGTGGATCTGGAACGAGTTGAAGCCGTTGCTGCCTGAGCTCAGTGCCATCCGCATCCACGAGACCTGCACCAGCGGTTGCATCTACCACGGCGAATAAAAACCTGTGGGAGGCCACCTGTGGGAGCAAAGCTTGCTCGCGATGAAGATTACACAGTCTCTCTGGAACCGAGGCGCCTGCATCGCGGGCAAGCCTTGCTCCCACAAGACCTGGCTGCCCCACGGTGCTTTCCCTGACCTGCCTGCATTGGCCTATGATCCCCTGACCCCTTTCAGACAGAGGTTCGATCATGACCCACTGGCCATTGGATCAGCTATACGACTTCAACGGACACCCCATCCGCTACGCCATCCACGGCGATGGCCCGCCGTTGGTGTTTGTCCACGGCACGCCCTTTTCTTCCTACGTGTGGCACCGGATCGCCCCGCTGTTCTTCGCCACCCACCGGGTGCATTACTTCGACCTGCTGGGGTATGGCCAATCCGCGCAACCCGATGCCGACGTGTCCCTCGGCGTGCAGAACCTGCTGCTCGCACAATTGCTGGAGCATTGGCGCCTGGATTGCCCGGATGTGGTGGCCCATGACTTTGGCGGTGCCACGGCCCTGCGTACGCACCTGCTCAATGGCAAGGATTACCGCAGCCTGACCCTGATCGACCCCGTGGCGCTGTCGCCCTGGGGTTCGCCCTTTGTGCAGCATGTCCGCCAGCATGAAGCGGCCTTCAGCGGCCTGCCCGACTACATTCAGCGGGCCATCGTACCGACCTATGTCCGCGGCGCGGTCAAACGGGACATCCCGGACGCGGAACTGGCGCCCTACGTGCAGCCGTGGCTCGGCGAGCCGGGCCAGGCGGCGTTCTACCGGCAGATCGCGCAGATGGACGAGCGCTATACCCGCGAGGTCGAGGGCCTGTACCCAAGCGTGCGCTGCCCGACCCAGATCCTGTGGGGCGAGGATGACCAGTGGATCCCCATCGAGCGCGGCCGGGCCCTGCAACGGATG
Organism: Pseudomonas sp. NFACC14; assembly: GCF_900106885.1. Classification (NCBI taxonomy): domain Bacteria; kingdom Pseudomonadati; phylum Pseudomonadota; class Gammaproteobacteria; order Pseudomonadales; family Pseudomonadaceae; genus Pseudomonas; species Pseudomonas sp. NFACC14. Next base: position 88,247 of record NZ_FNOA01000021.1, on the reverse strand, counting down.
ATCCCGGGGGCACAATTGCATCCCGTTCCGAACGCCGGGCACCTGGTCCAGGAAGACGCGCCGGAAGCCATCGTGGCGGCGGTGTTGCGGTTTCTGTCATTGTCCTCCTCGACCTGAAAAACACTGCACTCCCCCTGTGGGAGCGAGCTTGCTCGCGATGGCGGCAGCACATTCAACACTTAGGTGACAGACAGACCGCTATCGCGAGCAAGCTCGCTCCCACAGGGGATCTGCGTCGACAATGAAATCTGTGTTCCAACTTGAATCACTCGCGCACCGCTTTCGATCCTTGCGCCCACCCAATCCCCAGGATTGTCTATAAATAACCTCGCGATCACTCGTTTGGCACGGCCGCTGCACGCTTGCGACATCCCTCACCCGCAAGGACCGCCACATGACTCAGAACGATCCAGGCAATGACTATCCCCTGAGCGAAGTCCCGATGCATGCCCGCAAGGGCCTGGCCTCCACGGCCATGGTGCTGCTGGGCTTCACCTTTTTCACCGCCACGATGTTTGCCGGTGGCAAGCTGGGCGTGGCGTTCGGTTTTGCCGAGATGCTCACCGTGATTGTGATCGGCAACCTGCTGCTGGGCCTCTATGCCGCCGGCCTGGGTTACATCGCGTTCAAGAGCGGGCTCAATTCGGTGTTGATGGGGCGTTTCTGTTTCGGCGAGGTGGGCAGCAAGCTCAGTGACTTGATCCTCGGGTTCACCCAGATCGGCTGGTACGCCTGGGGCACGGCAACCGCCGCCGTGGTGCTGGGCAAGTATTTCGAATTGAGCGAGAGCACCGTGCTCGGGTTGATGGTGCTGTTCGGCCTGGGATTCTGCGCCACCGCCTACATCGGTTATCGCGGGCTGGAAATCCTTTCGTACATCGCCGTACCGGCCATGATGTTGCTGCTGATGCTGTCGATGTGGGTGGCGACGGTGAAGGTCGGCGGCTTCGAAGGCTTGCTGGCGGTGGTGCCTACGAGCAGCCTCGACTGGTCCACCGCTATCACGCTGGTGTTCGGCACCTTCGTCAGCGGCGCGACCCAGGCCACCAATTGGACGCGCTTCTCCCGCTCGGCGAAGGTCGCGGTGCTGGCGAGCCTGATCGGCTTCTTCCTGGGCAACGGCCTGATGGTGCTGATCGGCGCCTACGGGGCCATCGTCTATCAGCAACCGGACGTGGTCGAAGTGTTGCTGCTGCAGGGCTTCGCCATGGCGGCGATGGCGATGTTGCTGCTCAACATCTGGAGCACCCAGGACAACACCATCTACAACTTCGCCGTGGCCGGTTGCAACCTGCTGCGCACCCGCCGGCGCAAGACCGTGACCCTCTGCGGCGCGGTGATCGGCACGCTGCTGGCCCTGTTGGGTATGTACGATCTGCTGGTGCCGTACCTGATTCTGCTGGGCACCGTCATCCCACCGATTGGCGGGGTGATCATGGCCGATTTCTTCTTCCGCTGGCGCGGCCGCTATCCTCGCCTGGCCGAGGCGCAACTGCCGGCGTTCAACTGGCCCGGGCTGTTCGCTTATGGGCTCGGCACACTCGCCGCGTTCAATTCGCCATGGGTCGCGCCACTGGTAGGAATCGCCACCGGCGCGCTAACGTATGTGTTATTGATCGGCGTAATGGGTACTCGCACCGCTGACGCACCTCTACAAGACCTATAAAGGATTCGCCCGATGCACATCATCAACGCCCGCCTGCGCAACCACGAAGGCTTGCATGAACTGCACCTGGAAAACGGCCTGATCGCCAACATCGCCCGCCAGACCGAAGCCCCCAGCCTCGGCCCGGAAGACCTCGACGCTGGCGGCAACCTGGTGGTCCCGCCCTTCGTCGAACCGCACATCCACCTGGACGCCACCCTCACTGCCGGCGAACCGCGCTGGAACATGAGCGGCACGCTGTTCGAAGGCATCGAGTGCTGGGGCGAGCGCAAGGCCACCATCACCCAGGAAGACACCAGCACCCGCGCCAAGAAAACCATCCAGGCCCTCGCCGCCCATGGCATCCAGCATGTACGCACCCACGTCGACGTGACCGACCCCGAACTCACGGCCCTCAAGGCCATGCTGGAAGTGCGCGAGCAAAGCCGTCACCTGATCGACATGCAGATCGTCGCGTTTCCCCAGGAAGGCATCGAGTCCTACCGCAATGGCCGCGAGCTGATGGAAGAGGCGATCCGCATGGGTGCCGACGTGGTGGGCGGCATTCCCCACTTCGAGTACACCCGCGACCAGGGTGTCAGCTCGGTGAAATTCCTCATGGACCTGGCCGAACGCACCGGTTGCCTGGTGGATGTGCATTGCGACGAAACCGACGACCCGCACTCGCGCTTTCTCGAAGTGCTCGCCGAAGAAGCCCGCAGCCGCGACATGGGCGCCCGCGTCACCGCCAGCCACACCACGGCCATGGGCTCCTACGACAACGCCTACTGCGCCAAGCTGTTCCGTCTGCTCGGGCACTCGGGCATCAGCTTTGTCTCTTGCCCGACCGAAAGCATTCACCTGCAAGGCCGTTTCGACACCTTCCCCAAACGCCGTGGGGTCACTCGGGTCAATGAACTGCTCGAAGCCGGGATGAACGTGTGCTTCGGCCAGGACTCCATCGTCGACCCGTGGTATCCCCTGGGCAACGGCAACATCCTGCGTGTGCTGGAAGCCGGGCTGCATATCTGCCATATGCTCGGCTACCGCAACCTGCAAAGCGCCCTGGACCTGGTCACCGACAACAGCGCCAAGGCCATGGCCCTGGGCGAGCGCTACGGGCTGGAACCCGGCCGCCCGGCGAACCTGCTGATCCTGTCGGCGGACAGCGACTACGAAGTGATCCGCAGCCAGGGCTTGCCGCTCTACTCGATTCGCAATGGCGAAGTGCTAATGAAGCGGCAGATGCCGGTGGTGGAGTTTGCGCAGCAGCCAGGCTGATTTCCCTGTGGCGAACCTGCTCGCGACGGCAGTGGGTCAGTTGCATTGATGTTGGATGTACTGCCGCCATCGCGAGCAAGCTCGCTCCCACAGGGGCTCTGTGTCGGACACAACATTGGTGTCCACTGAAGATCCCTTGTGGGAGCGAGCTTGCTCGCGATAGCGGTATAAACCGCACCACAAAACCTCCAGAAAGCCCTACGGCACAAGCCGCGCCGTACCGAACAACCTGACTCGCACCAACTCGCCCGCCTCGTCTTCCAGCAAAATCGGCGCCGTGCCGCCGGGCATCACCACCCTTACCACACCCGCCTTCACCCAGCCCACCCGCCACGCAGCACTGGCCACGGCGCTGGCACTGGTGCCCGAGGACGCGGTAGGACCTTCGCCGCGCTCGAACACCCGCGCCGCGATTCGCCCTTCGGCCTGCAGACTGGCCCATTGCAGATTCACCCCGGCGGGACACGGCAGCCCGGCGCCAGCCGGGGCGGCATAGGCGATGCGAATCAGGCTTTGCGACAGCGCCGCCGCGCGCATCTGCGAATTGCTCGGCAACGCCTCGGCACCCTCCACCAGCGTCACGCAATGAGGGTTGCCTATGTTCACGAACTGGCTGTTGCCCCACGCCGGATTCAACCGTTCAAGCGCCGCCACACGGCTGACATCGCACTGGTTGAACATCACACGCTCGACATCCTGGGCACCGACGGCCCCGGGCCCGAACAGCGGTTTGCCCAGGTCCAGCCAGAAGCCTTGGGTGCCTTCGAATTCAGCAGCGCGAACCGAGGTTCGCAGCGGTGACAAACCGTCGGTTTTATCGTGATGGACCTGCAACAAGCAATCACCCGTCCCCGCCATCAAGCCCTGCTCCCGCAAGGCCTGGGAGAAAATCGTCAGGCCATTGCCGCTGCGCTCGGCCAGTGTCCCGTCGGTATTGACGATCAACAGATCAAAGGGCGGTTCACTCTGGAACGGGCCAATCAGCAACCCATCACTGCGATGGGCCTTGGCATCCGGCGGCGCCTCACCCGACGCCCAGGCGCAGAACACGTGCACGGCCGCCGCTGCCCAGGACTCGCGGGTCTGCGCGGCCTGGGCAGCCGATGGAGGCAGATCGATGCCATGGTCACGGGCCTGCTGCGGTGAAACGACTCCATAGATATTGCCGCGTGCGTCGTAGAACGGTGCCATGCATCGGGTCCGGAGGAAGCCAGGAGGGGCCGGTAGTTTAGGCGAAGCCTGTCAGGTTCGACAGGTGCGCAGCTGTCTGCTGAACCCGTCACCCACAATGTCCAAGGAGGGTGCTTCAGGGCTTCGGCACCTTGGGGTCGCGGTGCGGTCAGTGAATATGCAAGCATAGCCCCCCTGCCTGTACCACCGCACCACACCGCACGAAACCAAGGACGCTTCATGACTGCCATCACGCCCCCGCCCACCTTTGTCCCCGGACGCCTGGAACAGATGTCCACCCGCATCGCCTACCTCATCGCCGGCATCGGCATCGCCGCCTGGGCGCCGCTGGTGCCTTACGCCAAGGTGCGGGCGAACCTGGATGAAGGCACCCTCGGCCTGCTGCTGTTATGCCTGGGGGTCGGGTCGATCCTGGCGATGCCGATTTCCGGCGCGTTGGCGTCCCGGTTCGGTTGCCGTCGGGTGCTCAGCGGCGGCACGCTGCTGATCTGCCTGGCGTTGCCGTTGCTGGCGACCATGACTTCCCTGCCCTGGTTGGTGGCGGCGTTGTTCCTGTTTGGAGCCGGGCTCGGCACCGTGGACTCGACCGTGAACCTGCAAGCGGTGATCGTCGAGCGGGCCAGTGGCAAGACCATGATGTCGGGTTTCCACGGCATGTTCAGCCTCGGCGGGATCATTGGCGCGGCCGGTGTGAGCGCCCTGCTTGGCCTGGGGCTTTCGCCGCTGGGGGCGACGCTGGTGGTCAATGGCGTGCTGCTGGTGGCGTTGTTCAAGGCGGCGCCGCACCTGTTGCCCTACGGCAGTGAAAGCTCGGGACCGGCGTTCGCCATTCCCCATGGTGTGGTGCTGTTTATCGGCATCCTCTGCTTCATCGTGTTCCTGGCCGAAGGCGCGGTGCTGGACTGGAGCGCCGTGTTCCTGACCACCGAGCGCGCGGTGGATACCGCCTATGCCGGGCTGGGTTATGCCGCTTTCGCGCTGACCATGACCGTCGGCCGCCTGACCGGCGACTCGGTGGTGCATCGCCTGGGGGCCAAACGCGTGATCATTTATGGCGGGTCGATCGCCGCCGCGGGGTTCCTGCTGGCGACCCTCGCACCGATGTGGCAAGCGGCGCTGCTGGGGTATGCGCTGGTGGGTGCCGGGTGTTCGAACATCGTGCCGGTGCTGTACACCGCCGTCGGCAAACAGACCCTGATGCCGGAAGCGATCGCCGTACCGGCCATCACCACCATTGGCTATGCCGGCATCCTCGCCGGTCCGGCGCTGATCGGCTTCGTCGCCCATGGCAGCAGCCTGAGCTTTGCGTTTGGGTTGATTGCGGTGTCGCTGGTGATAGTGGCCGTCAGCGGAAAAGTGTTGAAGGTCTGATGCCTCAACACAACTCTTTGTGGGGAGGGGATTTATCTGTGGCGAGGGGATTTATCCCCTCGCCACAGGATTAGGTTCCAAGCCACAGAATCTTGCTTGACTCTCGATCAGAACCCCACACTCGCCTGCACAAAGAACGTACGCGGTGCGCCGACGTAAATGCCCGAGTTGTTGTCACTGGAGCGGGTGTAGTACTGATGATCGAACAGGTTTTTCACCCCGGCGCCGACTTTCAGGTTCGACAGCTGTGCACCGAAGTCATAGCCGGCGCGCACGTTCCAGAGCACGTAGCCGGGCATGTCGCCGTACTGCCCATCGGCGGTGCCGTCGGTGATGTAGTCGCCGCTGAAACTGCCGTCGGCATTCACATTGTTGCCCGGTGAGCGCTGCTTGGACTGGGCAAAAGCGTCGAGGTTATAGGTCCAGCGATTGACCTCGTAACGCAGGCCCATATTGGCCACCTGGCGGGAATAGAACGGCAGGTCACGGCCCTTGAAGCTCGGGATCTCGCCTTCGTAAGTCGCGCGGGTGTAGGTGAAACCGGCGTTGGCGGTGAGGCCTTCGAGGCGTGGGTCGAACGCGGCCATGTCGTAGTGCACCGAAGCCTCCAGCCCCTGGTGCTTGGTCGCGCCCATGTTGGTCCAACCCACGTCGTTGCTGATGTACTGCAACTCGTCGTCGAAGTCGATGTAGAACAGCGTCACTTCCCCGCCCCACACGTCATCGTTGTAACGCGTGCCGATCTCGTAGGTCTTGGCCTTTTCCGGGCTCAGGCCGTTGGCGGTGTTGTTGCCGTCGCCGCCCTGGCCGAGCTGGAAGTACTGCAGGCTGCCGAACGAGGTCTCATAGTTGGCGAACAGCTTCCAGGCATCGGACAGGTGATACATCACGCTCAGGGCCGGCAGCGGTTCGTTGCTGTCGATGCTGCGGCGTTTCTCCTGCACGGGGCGGCCGGCGGTGTCGAGCACCGGGCGGTCGTGCCATTCGGTGCTGATGCTTTCGAAGCGGATGCCCGGGGTGATGGTCCACTGGCCGACATCGATCTTGTCATCGATGTACACCGCATGGGCTTCAGTGCCGCCGGTACGGTCCTGGTAGACGTGGCCGTCGGCCCCCGGACGCACCACCGGTTCGTTGTTACGCAACGCCAGGCGGCTGGCCTCTTCGTGCATGCCTTCCTTGAGATAGCGATAACCGACACTGGCTTCCTGGGTGGTGGGGCCCAGGTCGAACACGTGGGACACCCGGGGTTCGATGCCGAAGGTGTAATAGGTGCGCGGGTAGGACACCAGGTTGCGCTGGTCCCGGGAGGCGATGGTGCTGCCCCGGTAGCTGTCGGAGTAATAGGTCAGCACTTCGGCCTGGGTGCGCTCATTGATCTGGCGGATCCACTTGAACGACACATCCTTGCGCCGGCCACTGAAGTTGTCCCAGTCGCGGTCGGACTGGTACGGGTCCGCGTCGTACTGGGCCTGGGTCAGGCCGCCGGGCATGTCGGCCTTGGCGTCGTAGTAGTGGAAATTCAGCGAGAAGTCGTCGACATCGGTCGGCGCCCAATGGGTCTTGAGAATCACGTCGTCGATGTCGTTGCCGTTGTTGCTCCGGCGATACCCGTTGCCGTTGACGCCCGAATACAACAGCGCCACGCCCAGGCCATTGTCAGCGGTGCCGCCGAGGAAGGCCGTGTCGGTGTGCTTCCAGCCGCCGCGCTGGGAGGTTTCCAGGGTGGTGCCGATTTCACCGGTGGCTTTCTCCGGAATGGCACGGGTCACGAAGTTGATCACCCCACCGACGTTCTGCGGTCCGTAGCGCACCGAGCCGGCGCCGCGCACCACGTCGACGCTGTCCAGGTTGCCCAGGGCAATCGGCGCCATGGACAGTTGCGGCTGGCCATAGGGCGCGAACGCCGCCGGTACGCCGTCGATCAACACCGTGGAGCGGGGCGACAAGCGCGAGGTCAGGCCACGTACGCCGACGTTCAGGGAAATATCGCTGCCGCCGGTGCCGTTGGCATCTTGCACCTGCACCCCCGGCACCCGTCGCAGCACGTCGCCGACGTTCATGGCGCCCTGCTCCACCATCGCTTGGCGGCGGATCACCGTACGCGCACCGGGGTGGTTCTGCACCACTTCGGCGTTGGCATCGCCGAGCCAGTCACCGACCACCTGGATTTCAGTCGCCCCCAGCTCCAGCGGGCCGGCGTTGGGCTCCGCAGGTGCTGGCAACACGGTCACCGAACCCTTATCGATCTGGTATTGCAGGCCGCTGCCCTGCAGCAATTGGCGCAAGGCCGCTTCCGGGGACAAGTTGCCGTCCACCGCCGGCGCTTGTTTGCCGGCCACCGATTCGGCGCTGAAGAACACCTGCAACGCAGTCTGCTGGGCGAGCTGGGACAAGGCTTGCCCCAACGGTTGCGCCTGGATGTGAATGGCGGTGGCGGCCTGATCGGCGAACGCCTGGGGCACAGCGGCGCTGACCGCCAGGGTCAGGGCCAGGGGCAGCCAGCGTACGTGGGTACGGTTGTTGTTTTTGGCGGTTGTTTTCACGTCGAACTTGTCCTGTTGATCGCAAGAATACGCGTCTGTTAATGCAAACCAGTTGCAGTTGGACAAGAAGACGAAGAACTCGGAAAAAACCTGAATCTATCGTGCGATTATTTCCTGGCTGCCGTCATCCAGGTTGCGCACGGTCACCGGCAGGATGTTCGGCAGCGCCTTGAGCAGCGCCTCGGGGTCGTCGGCGCGGAACACGCTGGTCAGGCGCAGGTTGCCCACCGCCGCGCTGCCGACCCGCAGGGGCTGGGTGCGATAACGAGAGACTTCTTCAGCCACTTCCTTGAGCGGCGCGTCGTTGAACACCAGCTTGCCATCGCGCCAGGCGGTGAGCGCCTCGGTGTTGACCGCGTAAGGCGTGGCGACGTTGCCCTGGGCATCGATCTGGGTACCGAGGCCCGCTGTCAGGCTGACCAACTGAGCCGGGGACGCGGCGCGGCCCTGGACCTGACCCTGGACCTTGACGCTGCCCTGCGCCACCGCCACCCGGGTCATGTCGGCATCGCGGCGCACATCGAAGCGCGTCCCGGTCACCGTCACCTGGCCGTTGCCCGCATCGACGGTGAATGGCCGGCCAGCATCGTGTTCGACGCTGAACAGGGCCTCGCCTTCGGCCAGTTCCACCCGGCGCTGACGGTGTGCGAATTGAATACGCACCCGGCTGCGGCTGTTGAGGTCGATCACCGAACCGTCCGGCAAGGCGATATGCCGACGCTCGCCAAGGGCGGTGGCGTATTCGCCGCTGTAGTCGGTGGAAGAACTCAAACCGCTGAACAGCCCCAACCCCAGCGCTACCGCGAACAGTCCGGCGGCGGCGACGTAGCGCAGCAGCGGCCGACGCCTGGGGCGTTCGGCGGGAGGTTCGCACAGCGCTCGCAGGCGTTCCTTGGGCAGCAGGTCCGTGGCGCTCCAGATACCCTGGAGCAACTGAATTTCGTCACGGTGGTTGGCATGTTCATCCAGCCAGGCTTCGAAACGCTGGCGCTCCTCGACACTCATGGCCGGCGCTTGCAAACGCACGAACCATTGCGCCGCCGCGTCGCGAACCCTGTCCTGCCCGCACGGGCATTCACGGCTATCCATCATGGAAGGTCCTGTGGCTCAGGTGGAAGAAGACGACGGATCATTGGCCTGGTCCGTCCAGGCGATCGCGCAGATGCCGCAGGGTGCGGATCATATACTTTTCCACCATGTTTTTTGACAGGCCCAGGCGCTCGGCGATTTCCGCCTGGGTCAGGCCTTCGATCTTCTGCCAGACGAACACCGTGCGGCAGTTGGCCGGCAGCTCGGCAAGCGCCCGCTCGATGGAGTCCGCCAGTTGGATCGCATGCATGAAGTGCTCCGGGTCGCCCGAAAACGACTGACCAGGGTCAATGACAGCCTCTTCCATGGCCCCCCGTCGATCTTCGCGCCGATAGCCATCCACTGCAATGTTGCGCGCCGTCTGATGCAAATAGGCCCGTGGCTGCTCGACCCCGCTCGAATCGGACTCAAGCACCCGCACGAAGGTGTCATGGGCCAGGTCCTCGGCCTGCTGGCGATTGCGCAGGCGACGGGTCCAGGTGCCGATCAACTCTTCGTAATGCTCGAAAAAGCCGGGTCTGCGGGGCAGCTTGGGGGTCATCGCGGCGCGCTGTGGAAACGGGGCGTGAATAGTAATGGTTACTATTCATGTGAAGCAAACCTATTACGGTGCCTGTCGTCCGAAGCTTTAAAACTGAGGCATAAACCTTTGTGGGAGCGAGCTTGCTCGCGATGGCGGTGTGTCAGTCAACCTCACTGTTGAAAGTCAGTCCGCTATCGCGAGCAAGCTCGCTCCCACAGTTTTTTTTCTTCGTCCGACTACGCCTCAGGCATCTTGCGAAAGCCAACGGCCAAGCGGTTCCAGCCATTGATGGCGTTGATCGCCACGGTCAGGTCGACCATTTCCTTGGGGCTGAAATGCTCGCTCAGCAGGACATAGTCGGCGTCCGGCGCGTGGGTGTCGCTCAGGCGGGTCAGGGCTTCGGTCCAGGCCAGTGCGGCGCGCTCGCGGCCGGTGAAGAACGGCGCTTCGCGCCAGGCGGTCACGGCGTACAGGCGACGTTCGGTCTCGCCGCCCTTGCGGGCGTCGGCGGTGTGCATGTCGATGCAGAAGGCGCAGCCGTTGATCTGCGAGGAGCGCAACTTGACCAGTTCCAGCAGCGACTTTTCCAGGCCCAGGTTCGAGGCGGCGTTTTCCAGGGCCAGCATGGCTTTGAAAGCGTCAGGGGACGCGGTGTAGAAATCGATACGCGGTTGCATGGTGGACTCCATAACAATTGGGTGTGGCGCTACGTTAGCCGTGCAGTGGCGCGGGACAAATAGCCAATTGTTGGGAAGTTCGGGTGGCCAATGGGGATTTATCCTGTAGGAGCTGGCGAAGCCTGCGATCTGTTGATCTTTCGCTCCAGACTCAATGAGCAGTGGAAAGATCGCAGCCTCGCTTCGCTCGGCAGCTCCTACAGACCCAGCGGGAGCAAGCTCCCTCGCCACGGGGGATAGGCTTCAGGCCCGGCTGCGCAGCCACTGCAGGAAGCGTTTCTTGGCGACGGGCTTGGGCTGGTCGCGGGTGAGGTTCTGGGCCAGGTGCATGCGCACGTCCAGCAGGTTTTTCATCGCGTCGTTGATGTCGCGACGGGCCTCGAGGCACGGCTTGAGGTAGCTGTTTTCGATGCGATACAGGGTGCAGAACGTCTTGGCGGAAAAAGTCGCCAGGGCCGCCTGATCCGCGACGATCCCGGCTTCGCCGATCACTTCCCCCGGCCCCATGCGTCCGCCCTCGAGCGGCTGGCCGTTGCGCATGAGGGTAACGCTGACCACCCCTGACTCGATGATGAACAGGTGATCGCTGACCTCCCCCGCCGCCAGGATCACATCGCCGGCGCGGAAGGTTTGCAGGGTCATGTTCTGGCTGAAGGTGTCTTTCTCATCCTGGCGCAGGGTGGAGAAAATGCTCGAGCTTTCCAGCAATGCCCGGGGCCGCGACACCGCCTGGGGCGTGGCGCTTTCACTGGTGGACAGCAGGCTCACGCCCGACGCTTGCAAATGCCGGAACGCCAGGTCGAACAACTGGTTGCGCACCGTGCGTTTCAGGGCCATGGAGGCGACGAACCCGCTGATTTCATATTCCGCCCCGCCGCTGCCGCTGCTCTTGAGGGCGACGCTGGGGGCCGGGGTGGCGAGCAGGGAACGACAGCCGATCATGGCTCGTTCCAACGCGTCGATCACGGTTTGTGGCCGCGCGTGGGGGCTGACCTGGATGCTGATGGACAGGCCATGGACATCGCTGGGGCGACTGAAGTTGATGACCTTGGCCTTGGCCGCCAACGAGTTGGGAATCACCGCCATGCTGCCCTGGGCGGTCTGCAAGCGCGTGGCCCGCCAGTCGATATCGGTGACCCGGCCTTCAGTGCCGTCGATGGAAATCCAATCATCGAGCTGATAGGGCTTGGTGGTATTGAGCACGATCCCGGAGAACACGTCGCTGAGGGTGCTCTGCAAGGCCAGGCCGACGATGATCGCCATCGCGCCGGACGTGGCCAGCACGCCCTTGACCGGCAAATCCAGCACGTAGGCCAGTGCCGCGATGACGGCGATCAGGAAAATCACCGCGCCGAGCAAATCCTGCAACAAACGCCCGGTGTGGCCGACCCGTTGCATCATCGCCACCACGATCATCACCGTCAGGGTTCGCGCGGCGAACAGCCACCAGGTGATCTGCAAACCGGTAGCGGCCAAGTGCCGCGGCACATCGTCGACCCACTGCGCAGGGACCATGGGGTTGAGGCCTTCGTTGAACAGCAGCGCACTGAACAACGAAAAAATCACCAGCCTTGCGCCGACTTTCCAGTAGATCCGATCCGCACTGACCAGATGCCACATCAGCAGGTCGAGCATCAGCAGCGCCAGGGCACAGAGCAGCGGGTGCTCGGAGATCAGAAACAGCATCGGGACAGCTCCAGGAGGGCGATTGGCGAAGATTGGCACAGATTGAACACGCTGTAGAGATCCCCCGCAGATCCCCCTGTGGGAGCGAGCTTGCTCGCGATGGCGGTGTGTCCGTCAATGATGCCTGGACGGTCAGACCGCTATCGCGAGCAAGCTCACTCCCACAGTGTACTGCGCGACTGTCGGTTTCGCGTTCAATCGTCCATCCGGCCAAAGCGCCCGGAGTGGAAATCATTGAAGGCCTGGTGGATTTCCTGTTCGCTGTTCATCACGAACGGACCATGGCCGACGATGGGCTCGTCGATCGGCTCGCCACTGAGCAGCAACAGCACCGCGTCGTTATTGGCTTGCAGGCTCAATTGATCGCCGGCCCGGTCGAACAGGGCCATCTGCCCGGCCTCGACCCGTTCGCGGCCATTGGCCTGGACCGAGCCCCGCAGCACCACCAACGCGGTGTTATGGCCTTCGTGCAGGTCAAGGGTGAGGTTTTTCCCGGCATTCAAGCGGATGTCCCAGACGTCGATGGGGGTGAAGGTCCGTGCCGGGCCTTGATGCCCTTCGAAGCGCCCGGCGATCAGGCGCAGGCTGCCGGCGTCGTCCTTCAGGGCAATGTTCGGAATGTCGCCCTTGAGGATCGTCTGGTAGCCGGCCGGGGCCATCTTGTCCTTGGCGGGCAGGTTGACCCACAGTTGGACCATTTCCATGAACCCGCCCTGGCGGGCAAACGCTTCGGAGTGGAACTCTTCGTGGATGATGCCGGAAGCGGCGGTCATCCATTGCACATCGCCGGGACCGATCTTGCCGCCGCTGCCGGTGGAGTCACGGTGTTCCAGTTCGCCCTGGTAGACGATGGTCACGGTTTCGAACCCACGATGGGGGTGCTGGCCGACGCCGCGGCGCTCGCTGGTCGGCGTGAATTCGGTGGGGGCGGCGTGGTCCAGTAGCAGGAACGGGCTGATGTGCTTGCCCAGGTTGTCGTAGGAAAACAGCGTGCGCACCTGGAAACCGTCACCGACCCAATGGGGCCGCGGGCTGGTGTAGAGGCCGATGATGTTTTTCATGCCATGTCTCCAAAATCAGGTACTGCGATTTGATGGACATAGCTTAAAACCGACACCCTTGGAGCACTAGTCGGCAAAAACCGGCCTTAGCGTTCCATTTGGAGAACGATTAAGAACCTGTGGGAACGAGCTTGCTCGCGATGACAGGGTATCAGCCGAAGATGCATCGACAGGCGGACCGCTATCGCGAGCAAGCTCGCTCCCACAGGTTTGGGTGTCACTCATTCAAAGGTGATTGCGCTTGGCAAACTCCGACAACCCCACCAAGGATTGCAGCCCCAGCTTTTCCAACAGACGGCTCTTGTAGGTGCTGACGGTTTTTGGACTCAGGAACAGGCTTTCAGCGATGTCCTTGCCGCGCATGCCCATGGCCAGCATGCGCAAGATGGACAGCTCGCGGGTGGAGAGGCTTTCCAGGGCTTGTTGTTCGCTGCGTTGCTGGAAATCCAGCCTGACGGACATCTGGGGGAAATAGGCATAACCGGACTTCAACGCCTGGATGGCCTTGGTCAGTTCCTTGAGGTCGCTTTTCTTGGTGACAAAGCCCCGGGCCCCGGCCGAGATGCAGCGGTTGCAAAAGTGCTGCGCATCCTGGGACGTGAACACCAGCACGCTGCACTCCGGAAACTGGGCCATGATCCAGACCAGCAGGTCCAGGCCATCGAAGCCGTTCATCACCAAATCCAGGATCACCAGGTCTGGCGCACTCTCCTTGATGATGCCCCGGGCATCGGCCGCGCCGCTGGCGTCCCGAATGTGGGTGAACGCCTCATTCTGGCAAATGAGCCGCAGCGCCCCTCTAATGACAGGGTGGTCATCCACGATCAACACGTCTTTCAAGGCAGCTCCCCAAAACAATACAAACTGCACCGGTGCCATGACCGCACCGGACTCTTGCACAAGTGCCAGACCCTGCCACCTGTCAAACCTGACAGTACGGACCAACGGTCTGGTTCAGTGTCCATGCCCCTGCCTGAGGGGGCGTACCCACGGTTGCAGCGGCTCGTGGACATGAGGATCGACCCGCTCCATCAGGTGTCGCAGTGACGCGAGATCAGGCAGTGGCGCCTGGCTCAGATGCACGCTCGATCGACGTGCCACAGGCACCGGCGACTGACTGGCCGGTTGCGCGTTGTAAATCATCCCGTGACGCACCTGCGGGTTGTAGATGACAAAATCGTACAGGTCCAACGCCCCGTCCGCCAACGCCCCGTTGACGACAATCAGGTCGAACGGCTCGCTGCCGTATTCCACCAGCGTGAGCAATTCCTGCAAATCGCTTACGGGGACAATCCGGTGGTAGCCCTGTTGGTTGAACAGACGTTCCAGTACGATTCGATGGGTCTGTTGTGGGTCGGCAATCAGGATACGGAGTGCTTTGTTCGGCATGGCAAGCTTTCCAATAGCAACGCGCCAGGTAGGCACCGGCTCAAGAACATTCAGGGCGCTCAGGCTAGAGGAAGCGTTTGAAGGGCGATGTAGGACTAATCCTAAAATAAGGACAGACACAGCCCCTATGGCGAGGGAATTTATCCTGCTCGGCGCTTTGCAGGCGCTGGCGAAGCCTGCGATCTTTTGATCTTTCGCTTGGGATTCAAGGGTCTTTGGAAAGATCGCAGCCTCGTTGCACTCGTCAGCTCCTACGGTTCATACGGTTCATACAGCTCCTATAGCGCCTATGCCTTCAGGTGGGTTTTCAGTCGTTCCGCCAGGTGCTCGATGGCTTGGCGAAGGTCTTCCACGGCTTCGGCGAGCAGCACCGTGTCGTTCCCACGACAAGCGCTTTCCAGCGCCTCGCAGGCGGCGCTCAGGCGTTGCGCCTGGATGATCCGCGCCCCGCCCTTGATCCGGTGCGCCAAGTCCGCCAGGCCCGGCAAGTCCTGTCGGGTGGCCAAGTCCAGCAGCCGCGCTTGATCTTCGGCATTGCTGCTGACCAGTTCCTCCAGCAACGCCCTGATGGCGTTCGTGTCGCCTCCGGTCAGTTGTTCCAGGCCGGCCAGGTCGAGGCCATCGCCGGACTGGGACGCCCGCGCATCCGGCATGACCGAAGCCAGGCACGCATTGAGTGCCTTGAGGCCGATGGGCTTGAACAGGCAATCGTCCATCCCGGCTTCGGCGCAGCGCTGCTTTTCCTCGGGCTGGGCGTTGGCGGTGAACCCCAGGATCACCACCGGCGACAGGCTACGATCGCGCTCCTCGACGCGAATGGTACGGGCTAGTTCGTAGCCGCTCATCAAGGGCATGTTGCAGTCGGTGATGACCACATCGAAGTGTTCGTTGCGCCAGGCCTGCAGAGCGTCGACACCGTTCTGCGCCTCCCGGACGCGATGGCCCAGGTAGCCCAATTGCTGGGACAGCAGCAAGCGGTTGGCCGGGTAGTCGTCGACCACCAGGATACTCAGCGCCGGGACCGGCAGCAGCGCCTCGACCTCGGCAGGCGCCGCCGGCAGCGCATCGAGCAAGGGCAGGTCCAGCAGAACCTCGACCTGCGTGCCCTCCCCCGGCACGCTATGCAACACCAGGGTGCCGCCCATCATTTCGCACAACGTCCGGCTGATGACCAACCCCAACCCGGAACCGCTGCGAGCCGACTGCGGGTGCTGGCCGGCCTGGGCAAAGGGGCTGAACAGGCGGCGCTGATCCTCGGAGGAAATACCGCAACCGGTGTCTTCCACCCGCAGGCAAAGACCCAGGCGTTCGTGCCCGGGAGCCGGCTCGCCGCGCACACTCAGGCGCACTTCGCCCTGGTCGGTGAACTTGATGGCGTTGCTCAACAGGTTCGAGACGATCTGCTTGAAACGCAATGGATCAATCAGCACGTCGCGGTCGAGCCCGGCCTCCAGCACCCAATACAAGCGCAGGTGTTTCTGCCAGGCCAGGCCCTCGAAAATCCGCGCCACCGACTCGATCAACGTATGCAGATTGGCCCGCTGCGGCACCAGCGACAGCTTGCCCGACTCGATGCGGGCGATGTCGAGGATGTCGCCGATCAGGTCCAGCATGCCATGGGCCGCACCCGACGCGACCTCGATGGCGAATCGGTCGACGATGCCCTGGTCGGCTTTTTTCAGGGCCAGCTCCAGCAGGCCGATCACCGCATTCATCGGCGTGCGGATCTCATGGCTCATGGTCGCCACGAAAGTGGTCTTGGCCCGATTGGCCTCGTCGGCGCTTTCCTTGGCCACGCGCAACTGTTCCAACAGCCGCCGCAGATAAATGCCCCAGCCCAAGGCCACCAGCAACAGCAGCGCAGCAACGGCGAACCCCTGGAGGATCGTGGTGCGATTGCGCAGCCAATAACTATCGTCGATCACCACCTCACTGCGCCAGCGGTTGGTCAGTTCGTCCATTTCTTCCGGGGAAATACTCAACAGCGCCTTGTCCAGGATCGAGTAAAGCTCCAATGCGCCCCGGTTCGTCGCCAGGGCGATGTGCGCGGGCAAGGTGCCCACGGTGCTGGTGACTTGCAGCGTGTCGCGGTACTGGCGGGAAATCATGTAGCGGGCGCTGATCAACGGGTTGATCGCAGCGTCTGCCGTGCCGGCGGCGACCATGGCCATGGCATCGGCGGCATTCTGCGCCGCCACCAACTGCACGCGGGGGAACTGCTCCAGCAGGAACTCGCGCAGCACGTTGCCACGCACCAGCGCCACGCGCTTGCCCGCCATCTGGTCCAAGGTCAGCGCCCTGGCCCTGACCGGCACCACCAACACGAACGGGTTCGTCAGGTACGGTCGGGTAAAACGCAACTCGTCCTCGAGTTCGGCGCTGGGTATGGCGGTTGCCAGGACGTCGGCCTTGCCGCTCTTGATCTGCCCGATCAAGTCGTCAACCGAGTCGCCCCGCTGCACATCGAACTTCAAACCGGTGCGCAAGCTGACCCGGGCCAGCACATCGGCACCGATGCCGCGCAAATGGCCTTGTTCATCGAAGAACGTCAGCGGCAGGAAGTTTTCATTGGCGGCGACTTTGATGCGGGGGTGGGCGTCCAGCCAACGCTGCTCGTTGACGCTGAAATGCAGCGCCTGCTGACCGGGCATGCTCGCCCCGCCGGCGCTCCAACGCCGCAGGATGATCATGCGTTCGCTGGCGGGAATCGCGTGCAGCGCGGCATTGACGATGCGCAACACGCGCCCGTTGTCGCGACTGACCGCAAAGGCGAACGGCTGCACTTCCATACGCGAGAAATCGGCCAGTTGCACATTGTTCAGGTAATTCTTGCTGATCAGGTAGTTGGAACTGATCGAATCCCCCAGGTAGACATCGGCCTGACCAAACGCCACGGCGCCGATGGCACTCAAGGTGGAGGGGAACAGTTGCAAGGAAGCCTCGGGATAAAAACCCTTGACCGTCTCCGGCGGCAAATAGTGATACAGCATGGCCACCCGCTTGCCCGCCAGGTCCGTGGGCAAGTCCTGGCTGTCGTCGATGCGGGCCACCAGGGTCGGCAGGTCATCGGCATAGGCCTGGGACATCGCCAGGTCCGGATCGGCGGCTTCGAAGCCGTTGGCGGTGCCAAGCAGATCGATCTCGCCACCGCGCAGGGCCTGGAGCGCTTCGGCGTGGGACGGATAGCGCCGGACCTGCACCGTGACGTGCAAGAGTTGCCCCAGCAATTGCGCATAGTCGGCAGTCAGGCCTTCGTAGTCGCGACCATTGCCGGTGATGCTGAAAGGCGCATAGTCCGGCGCCGAGGCGCCCAGCAGCAACGTGCCCTTCTGGCGCAGCCAGGCCCAGTCGGCAGCATCCAGGGACACCGAATAATCATCCACATTGGAGCGCCCGAGCACCTGCAACGACTCAGGGGTCGCGCCTACCGGTGGCGCCACGCTCAATGAGCCCAGCAACAGCGCCACCAGGCCTGTGCGTAAAAGCAGCATCATCTGGTCAGGGTGTTTCGCTTGGCGTAGTCGGCCCGGCGCACCTTAGACTGCACATTCAGTCAGGGTGGACCGGCTGAGGGGTTCAGACTGCCAATACGAGGGAACAGCGAACCAAGCCTTTCAAACAGCAGGAGGCTGTGAAGTGAGTGTAGGAAATTTCTGAAGAATTTCCTGCGAGTGACCAGAGAGCGGACCTATGACCTGTGGGAGCGAGCTTGCTCGCGAAGGCGTAGTATCAGTCACTTCAATATTGGCTGAACTGACGCCATCGCGAGCAAGCTCGCTCCCACAGGGGTTGCGTTGGCTGATGTGACCCGCTCCTACAGGGCCTATACAGCGGCCAACAGCATGTCGCGTACCGGACGAGCCTGTCCGCGATTGTTCCCGTGCTCATAGAGCGAGCCGGCAATCTCATCGGCACGCACCGGCAGGATCGACAGCAACGTATCACTCAGGCCATGGCTGGCCTGGCAGAAGCCCTGCATGTAGATCGCCGCCTTGCAGCGCTCGTCGGTAATCAGCTTGTAGTTGCGGTCCACCTCGAAATCCCCCAGGTACTGCGCCAGCGGCTCCAGCAGGGTGCGGTGCATCTGCCGCTCGTAACCGGTGGCCAGCACCACGGCGTCATAACGGCGTACCGTCAGCTCGCCGGTGGCGTTGTTGCGCACCGCCAGTTCCACGCCGGCGTCGGTGGCCGTGGCTTTCTCCACCGTGGTGAGGGTGCGGAATGCATGGCGGGCGACGCCAGAAACTTTCTGGCGATAGAAAATCCCGTAGATACGCTCGATCAGGTCGATGTCCACCACCGAATAGTTGGTGTTGTGGTACTCATTGACCAGGCGCTCGCGCTCGCTGTGGGGTTGCTGGAACACCAGGTCGGTGAACTCCGGCGAGAACACTTCGTTGACGAACGGGCTGTCGTCCGCCGGCTTGAGGGCCGAGCCGCGCAGGATCATGTCGACCTGTACCGAAGGGAAGCTGTCGTTGAGGTCGATGAAGGCCTCGGCCGCGCTCTGTCCACCGCCGATGATGGCGATCTTCATCGGCTGGCCCTTCACGCACGGCTGACCCGCCATGCGCTCCAGGTACCGGGAATGGTGGAACACCCGCGCGTCATCCTTGAACGCCTTGAACGCCTCGGGAATGCGCGCGGTGCCACCGGCGCTGACCACCAGCGAGCGGGTGGTGCGGACCAGCTCTTCGCCCTGGCCGTCACGGGAAATCACCCGCAGCGCCTCGACCTGCTGGTTGTGCAGCACCGGTTCGATGCGCAGCACTTCCTCGCCATAGCGGCTCTGTGCGCTGAAGTGCCCGGCCACCCAGCGCAGGTAGTCATTGAACTCCATGCGGCAGGGGTAGAAGGTGCCGAGGTTGATGAAGTCCACCAGGCGGCCATGGTGCTTGAGGTAATTGACGAACGAATACGGGCTGGTGGGGTTGCGCAGGGTCACCAGGTCCTTGAGGAAGGAAATCTGCAACTCGCTCTGGGTCACCAGGGTGTTGCCGTGCCAGCGGTAGTCGGCCTGCTTGTCGAGGAACAGCACGTCCAGTTCACCCTGGACCGGCCCCCGCTCCTGCAGCGCGATGGCCAGCGCCAGGTTCGAAGGGCCGAAGCCTATGCCGATCAAGTCGTGAACGATGGGCGATGCAATTGCCTGTGTCATGTCCAGTGTCCTCTGGAAAAGCCCCTCAACAGGGCACGAAAAGCCTGGGGAACCTGACCGGCACTGGAGGCGCCGGCAAGTCGTCTGTTGAGAGGAACGAGGACAGTGAAAAAAAATTTACCGCCGGGTGACCGGCGACGCTCGAATCAGGGCGCGTCCCACTGACGCACGCGAACGCGGCAGTGCTTCATGGCGTTGACGATGTGCTTTTCCACCAGTGCCCGGGAAATGCCCAGGCGCTCGGCGATTTGCGGGTGGGACAGGCCCTCGAGCTTGCGCAGCAGGAAACTCTCGCGGCACAGCGGCGACAGCTCGGCCAGGGCACGCTGCAGCATGTCCAGGCGCTGGCCATGGTCGAGACTGGTGTGGGGCGATGGCGTGAAGAAGCGCTCTTCGCTGTCGAGCACATCCAGGGATTCGACCTGGCGCAGGACGTTGCGTCGATGCCCGTCGATCACCAGGTTCAGCGCCGTGCGGTAGAGGAACGCCCGAGGCTGTTCGATGGGCGTGTCGCTGGCACGCTCCAGCACCCGCACATAGGCGTCATGCACCACATCCTCGGCCGCCTGGCGGTTGCCTAGCCTGGCGTTCAGGAAACACACCAGCTCGCGATAGTAGTTTTCCAACATGACTCCCGTGCGCAATGGCCGCGCCAGCTATCCCTGTGCCACCCGGCAAGCCTGAAAAGGGCATGGCACGATAATGGCAGCTTCGATCGCGTAATTTATAGTAATTCTCATATAGATTTAAAGCGTTGGTTTGTATTGGGGTTGATTCGTTCAGTTGACGAGGTGTCGGCCCCTGGCTTTTGTGGCGAGGGAGCAAGCTCGCGCTGAGCCTGTAGGAGCTGACGAGCGGAGCGAGGCTGCGATCTTCCCCAGACACTCGAGTCTCAAGCGAAAGATCAAAAGATCGCAGGCTTCGCCAGCTCCTACACAGCCCAGCGCGAGCTTGCTCCCTCGCCACAGGGTTCGGGGTCGCTTCGGCTGATTCGCCAACCTGCTACCAAGTGTTTCAAGCCAGTAAATTCCCGCCCAAAGCGCTCGTTTACCAGAACAGCCCCCCGTCCCTGCCCTTGCTGGGACGGGCCCGATATCACCGGCCGGAACCCTGCATGAAACGTCCCCGCCCTACCCGACGCGCCTGGCTTCTCACCTTCGCCCTGCTCCCGGCCGTGGCCTTCGCCGCGTGGCAAGCGGTGGTGCCCAGCCGTGCGCCCCTGGTCACCGCCCCCGTCACCCGTGGCGATATCGAAAACAGCGTCACCGCCCTGGGCACCTTGCAACCGCGGCGTTATGTCGACGTCGGCGCCCAGGCGTCCGGGCAGATCCAGAAGATTCACGTGGAGGCCGGCGATGAGGTGCGCGAAGGCCAACTGCTGGTGGAAATCGACCCGTCCACGCAAAAGGCCAGGCTCGACGCCGGGCGTTTTTCGATCGAGAACCTCAAGGCCCAGCTTCAGGAACAGCGTGCCCAGCACGACCTGGCGCAACAGAAATTCCGCCGCCAGCAGCAACTCAAGGCCGGCGGCGCCACCCGCGAGGAAGACGTGCAGACCGCCCAGGCCGAAGTGCGGGCGACCCAGGCGCGCATCGACATGTTCCAGGCCCAGATCCGCCAGGCCCAGGCCAGCCTGCGCAGCGACGAGGCCGAGCTGGGCTACACGCGCATCTATGCGCCAATGAGCGGCACCGTGGTCGCCGTCGGTGCCCGGGAAGGCCAGACCCTCAACGCCCAGCAGCAAACCCCGCTGATCCTGCGCATCGCCCGACTGTCGCCGATGACGGTCTGGGCCGAAGTCTCGGAAGCCGACATCGGCCACGTCAAGCCGGGCATGACCGCCTACTTCACCACCCTGGCCGGCGGCAGCCGTCGCTGGAGCAGCACCGTTCGCCAGATCCTCCCCGTGCCGCCGCGCCCGCTGGAGGCCAGCCAGGGCGGCAGCCCCACCGGAGGCCGCAGCGGCAGCGAGCGGGTGGTGCTCTACACCGTGTTGCTGGACGTCGACAACGCCGACCGCGCGCTGATGACCGACATGACCGCCCAGGTGTTTTTCGTCGCCGCCCAGGCCAAGGACGTGCTGACCGTGCCCATCGCCGCCCTGCGGGAATCCGGTCAGGTGCGGGTGCTGGCCGACAATGGCGACGTCCAGGCGCGCACCGTTCGCACCGGCGTCAGCGATCGGCTGCGCACGCAGATCCTCGACGGCCTGAGCGAAGGCGATCGGGTGCTGATCGGCCCGGCCAGTGGCAGCGGAGGCTGAATGAGCACGCCCCTGATCGAACTGCGGGACATTCGCAAGGCCTATGGCGGTGGCGACAGCCCTCGGGTGGAGGTGCTGCGCGGCATCGATTTGTCCATTCACGCCGGGGAATTCCTGGCGATTGTCGGGGCGTCCGGCTCCGGTAAATCCACCCTGATGAACATCCTCGGCTGCCTCGACCGCCCCACCAGCGGTGAGTACCGTTTCGCCGGCGAAGACGTCGCCGGCCTGGGCAGTGACGAGTTGGCCTGGCTGCGGCGCGAAGCGTTCGGCTTCGTGTTCCAGGGCTATCACCTGATTCCTTCCGGCACCGCCCAGGAAAACGTCGAGATGCCGGCCATCTATGCCGGTACCTCGGCCGCCGAGCGCCACGCCCGGGCCGGTGCCCTGCTCGACCGCCTGGGCCTGGCCAGCCGTACCGGCAACCGCCCCCATCAACTCTCCGGTGGTCAGCAGCAGCGGGTGTCGATTGCCCGGGCCTTGATGAACGGCGGCCACATCATCCTCGCCGACGAACCCACCGGCGCCCTCGACAGCCAGAGCGGCATCGAGGTCATGGCGTTGCTCGACGAACTGGCGAGCCAGGGCCACGTGGTGATCCTGATCACCCACGACCGCGAAGTGGCGGCCCGGGCCAAGCGCATCATCGAGATCCGCGATGGGCTGATCATCAGTGACAGCGCCCCCTCTTTGTCACACGAAGTGCACGCCAATCCCAAGGCCCTGCAAGCCGTGGACCTGCGCCAGCGCCTGAGCGCCGGCAGCGAACACAACGGCGCCTGGAAAGGCGAGCTGGTGGACGCGGTACAGGCGGCGTGGCGGGTGATGTGGATCAATCGCTTTCGCACCGCCCTGACCCTGCTCGGCATTGTCATCGGCGTGGCCTCGGTGGTGGTGATGCTGGCCGTGGGCGAAGGCAGCAAGCGCCAGGTCATGGCCCAGATGGGCGCGTTCGGCTCGAACATCATCTACCTCAACGGCAGCGCGCCCACGCCACGCGCCGCCAAGGGCATCATCAGCGAATACGACCTGGCCGCCCTCGCCGACCTGCCCGAAGTGCAGCGCATCATGCCGGTCAACGGTGCCGAAGCCAGCGTGCGTTTCGGCAACCTCGACCACACCAGCTACGTTGGCGGCAACGACACGAATTTCCCGGCCATCTTCAATTGGCCGGTGGCCGAAGGCAGTTACTTCAGCGACGCCGACGAACGCGGCGCGGCAGCGGTGGCGGTGATCGGCCACAAGGTCCGGCAGAAACTGCTCAAGGACGTCGCCGACCCCATCGGCCGCTACATCCTGATCGAGAACATGCCGTTCCAGGTGGTCGGCGTGCTGGCGGAAAAAGGCGCCAGCTCCGGGGATTCGGACGCCGACAATCGCATCGCCGTGCCCTACTCCGCCGCCAGCGTGCGGTTGTTCGGCACGCGCCATCCTGAATACGTGGTGATCGCCGCCCGGGACGCGGGCAAGGTCAAGGAGGCCGAACAGGCGGTCTCCCGCACCCTGTTGCGCCTGCACGACGGCAAGCCGGATTTCGAGCTGACCAACAACGCCGCGATGATCCAGGCCGAGGCCCGCACCCAGGGCACGCTGTCGCTGATGCTCGGGGCCATTGCGGCGATTTCCCTGTTGGTGGGCGGCATCGGCGTGATGAACATCATGCTCATGACCGTGCGCGAACGGACCCGGGAGATCGGTATCCGCATGGCCACGGGCGCCCGGCAGCGCGACATCCTGCGCCAGTTCCTCACCGAAGCGGTGATGCTCTCGGTGGTCGGCGGGCTCGCCGGTATCGGCCTGGCCCTGCTGGTGGGTGGCGCCTTATTGCTGGGCAAGATCGCCGTGGCCTTCGAATGGCTGGCGGTGTTCGGCGCCTTCGGCTGCGCCCTGGTCACCGGCGTCGTCTTCGGCTTCATGCCCGCCCGCAAGGCCGCCCGCCTCGACCCGGTCGCGGCCCTCACCAGTGAATGAACCCCACCCTATGAAAGCGCACCTGACCCTCCTGGCCGCCAGCCTGTTGCTGGCGGCCTGCGCCACCCCGGCGTCGGCACCGGACAGCGGCATCCAGCCGCCACCGGCCTGGCAGCACCTCGATACACCCAGCGTCCAAACGGATAACCAGCAATGGTGGACGCACTTCGGCAGCCCGCCATTGAACCGCTTGATCGAACAGGCGCGCCGGGACAGCCACGACCTGGCCGCCGCCATGGCCCGGGTGCGCCAGGCCCAGGCCAGCGCAGTGATCGCCGGGGCGCCGTTGCTGCCGGCGGTCACGGCCGGGCTCAACGGCAATCGCCAGGAATTGTTGCACGGCAAAGGCTACAGCCAACTGGACGTGGACCGGGACAACCGCACCATCGACTACTACGACGCCAACCTCAGCGCCACCTATGAGCTGGACTTCTGGGGTGGCAAGCGGGCGGCCCGGGACAGTGCGCTGAGCACGCTGTCGGCCAGCCAGTTCGACCGGGCGACCGTGGAGTTGACCCTGCTCAGCGGCGTCGCCAACAGCTACACCCAGGCGTTGTCCCTGCGCGAACAACAGCGCATCGCCGAACAGAACCTGGACAACGCCCAGCGCGTACTCGACCTGGTCCAGACCCGCTACGACGCCGGCAGCGCCACGGCCCTGGAACTGTCCCAGCAAAAAAGCCTGGTGGCGGCCCAGCAACGCCGCGTGCCCCAGGTACAGCAACAGACCCGGGAGGCCGTGATCACCCTGGCGACGCTGCTGGGGCAGCCGGTGCAATCGGTCAGGCTCGACGACGATAGCTTCGACCGCTTGCACTGGCCCGCCATCGACGCCGGCGTGCCCAGCGAACTGCTGCGCCGCCGCCCGGACATCGCCGCCGCCGAAGCGCGCCTCGCTGCCGCCCAGGCCGACATCACCGTGGCCCGCGCCGCCATGCTACCCACCGCGACCCTGGGCCTGAGCCTGGCCACCGGCGCCGACATCGCCGACCAGTTGCTGCGCAACAACGTCTACAACCTCACCGCCGGCCTGGCCGCACCGATCTTCAACAACGGCCGCCTGAGTGCCGAACGGGACAAAGCCACCGCCCGCCAGGAGGAACTGCTGGAGCTCTATCGTGCGGCCATCATCAACGGTTTCGCCGACGTCGAAAAAGCCCTCAACGGCATCCACGGTCTCGACCAGCAAAGGCAATGGCAAAGCGAAGAACTGCACCAGGCCCAGACCGCCTTCGACATCGCCCAGCGCCGCTACCAGGCCGGCGCCGAAGACCTGCTCACCGTGCTGGAAACCCAACGCACGCTGTACGCCGCCCAGGACATGAACGTGCAGTTAAGGCTGGCGCGGGTACAGGCGAGCGTGGCGTTGTACAAGGCGTTGGGTGGGGGTTGGCGGGTGATGTAGCCTCGACACCTATCCATCTGTGGCGAGGGAGCTTGCTCCCGCTGGGCCTGTAGGAGCTGACGAGCGGAGCGAGGCTGCGATCTTTCCCCAGACACTTGAGTCTCAAGCGAAAGATCAAAAGATCGCAGGCTTCGCCAGCTCCTACACAACAGCCCAGCGGGAGCAAGCTCCCTCGCCACAGGTAATTCCCGTTCCTACAAAGGGTGTTCGGCTTTGGTTCTGTTTATCCGGCCATGTAGGACTCCCGAGCGAGGCTACATCGCCTTGCGCCGTTACCTACAACTGCGCCAGAATCCGCCGGCTTGTGCGCCTGGCTCGTGGCTTTTACTGTTTCCGGGTCGCTGATTTCAGCGATCGGGTTTGGTAGCCCGCGAGTCAACTAGGCGCAAGCGCCACCTCCTGCAGACGCTCTCTCGGTGTCTGTTTCATGGTGGCCGTGCGCAGGGCGTCTTCGGGCGCGCCGGGTTCCTAGTGCTCCGGTCTACCAACCCGCGTACGGCCGCCACCCAATCGTTTGGTAGCGATGGTGTCGGCTCCTGAAAATGAATACTAGGAGTTACGCCATGTTCAAGATCACCCCCAATCCCCCCGAAGACGAGTCCAAAAAACTCAACGAAGCCGCCGACCGCGCCCTCGCCTTTTACCTCGACCCCAAACCCGAAAAACCCAACCCACCACCGGGCCAGTTGTTCACCGTGGCAGAAGGCGCGGACATGGAATGCCTGCTGGCCAACCTCAGCGAGACCCTCGCTTCGGTCAACGTCATGGCAAGCGAGCAGGCCTTTGAACTGGAAGGCTCGCGGCGCCATTTTGCGCTGGGCATCCAGCAAATGATCGAGCTGGCAGAACTGCTGGCAAACCGCGCCCTGGACATCGCCGCGCCGCGCTAAAAGCCCTTACAACACAACCCTCAAGCCAAGTGACATTGTGGTGAGGGGATTTATCCCCGCTGGGCTGCGAAGCGGCCCCAAAACCGGCTCCCTCAAAAACACCTGACACACCGAGGTGCCGGCTCTGGGGGCTGCTGCGCAGCCCAGCGGGGATAAATCCCCTCGCCACAACAGTGTTCATCCAATAGGAAAGGTTAAACGGATTTGCTCTTGAGATTACGCGCATACCACGGCCGTTGCGGCACCCGGCGGAACAGTTCGGAGAGCTTTTTGTCATCGCTGCCGAAGGTAATGCGCAGGGCCAGTTTCATGGTTTCCGGGTCCATCTCCACCGAGCGTCCGGCCTGCAGCCCTGGGGTGGTGCTGCAACCGTGGGTGTCCGGGCCCAGCCAGGGGTCGGCGATTTCGACCCAGCGGCCCGGGGCGAACCAGGGCACGCCGTTAACCTCCAACCGGCTCACTTCCCCCGGGTGGAAACGCTCGTGGGCGCGGAACCAGTCTTCGAGGCGGTCGTCGATCCAGCCGTGGAAAGCCCAGAACACCGGGCTCACGTGGGAAGAAAACGGATCGCCGAGAAAGTCGTTCTCCGGGGCGTACCAGCGCTGGGCGAAATCCGCCGGGTCGCGGGCGAACGGCACCGGGTGGCCGTTGGACGGGTCGCGCGGCACCGAGGCCCAGCGCATGTGCAGCCAGTCGTGCAGGCCCAGTTCCACTTCCGAACCAAACTGGCCCAGGGTCAGTTTCGACAGGTAGCGCGGGTCGCGGTAGCGAGATTCCCAGACCTGGAAATTGCTGTGGTAGGTCTCGGCGGTCTTGATGTCGCTGACCCACTGGGCGTACTGCTCGTCGCCGTCGGCCAACCAGGTCGGCGGCAAGGACGTGCCATCGTGGTTATCGAGGTAGCGGGCGAACCCCAGGCGATCGCGCTCCAGCTCCGGTTGCGGCAAGGGAAAGCGTGGCCACGACGGCAGCGCCTGGAACGATCGGGCGGTGCCGAGCATGTGCCGATGCATGAAAAAGAAGTCCACGCCCGAGCCATTGCGATCCTTGCGCGGCCCGCGGGCATCACGCTCCCGGTCCCGTGGGCCGGGCTGCCAGCCGATGCCGCGCAGGGCGTTGCGCTTGTCTTCGTCCAGGGTGTGCCATTTGTCCCGCGAGGCGTGCCAGAGCTGGTGGAACAACCGATGCTCGGGCGACACCAGCCACGCCAGCAGCGCCGGGCTCAGCGGCGTGCGCTCCCGCGCCTCGGGAAAGCGCTGCTTGACGGCGATGAAATGATTGTCCTGCTCAGGCAACGCCAAGGGACGGTCCAGGCGCAACACCCGGCCGCTGAGGGTGGCGCTGCCGGCATTGCCGAAACCGGCCCAGACCTCGTCCAGGGTCATGATGAACTCATAGTCCGGCGCGTCGTGCCGAGCGCCCATCAGCCGCCAGCTCAGTTGCTTCGGGTCGGTTCCGGCCAGGTCGCCCAACACCCGATAACGCGGCTCATCGGCACCGCGCAGACGTTCGGCGCTGTCGAGGTAACCCACCAGGCCACGGCCCCTCTGGCCGATATCGAGGAAGATCTGCAGATCGTCCCGCGGCAAGCCTTCGAGACCGGCGTCGCGGCCGGTGAAACGGATCGTCCAGATGCCCCGCAACGTATCGGCCCGGCGCTGGCCCGCCACGTCCGCCACGTCGAACGAGGCTTCGCCGGGGGTAATGGTCGGGTCCGGCCGGGTCAGTTCGCGATGCCCGTAATACACCGCAGGCACGGCGGCACCGGTCAGCGCCAGGCCTGCCATGAACCATCGTCGAGAAATCGTCATTGCCTTACCTGTGTCCAGCCCTGGAGCGGGCTTTATCCAAGCTAGAACGAGGGGTGGGCTGACAAATTTATAGGGAGGCAGTGGAGACCTCATCGCGAGCAAGCTCGCTCCCACAGGTGAGCGCATTCCAAATTGTGGGAGCGAGCTTGCTCGCGATGGCGGCCCCGAGAGCGCCTAAATTTCCCTGCCGACCACTCGTTCTCCCCAGATAGCAAAGGCCCCCGCGCCTGTCCTTCCAAGGCGAACCTGACTGAGATCGGCAATGACAACACCTCGTTCGAAAAAGGCTCTTTTCATCGGCCTGCCCCTGGCCCTGGCGTTGGCCGTCGGTGCGGGCGTAGCGGCTTGGGACCATTGGTGGCGGGACAACCCCGGCTACCCGGTCAAAGTGATGAAAGAGGCCAGGGAACTGCACGAGCGCCTGCTGTCCTTCGACAGCCACATCACCGTGCCACTGGATTTCGGCACCGCCGGCAATGAAGCCGACAAGGACGGCAGTGGCCAGTTCGATCTGGTCAAAGCCAACCGCGGCCACCTGTCCGGCGCGGCCCTCACGGTGTTCGGCTGGCCGGAGTTGTGGAACGGGCCCAACGCGCCGCACAAGCCCACCGCCGGTTTTGTCGAGGAAGCGCGCAACCAGCAGGAAGTGCGCTACAAGATCATCACCGGCCTGGTCCGGGACTTCCCCAACCATGTCGCCATCGCCTACACCCCGGATGATTTCCGCCGCCTGCACGGCGAAGGCAAATTCGCGATTTTCATCAGCATGCTCAACGCCTACCCCCTCGGCCATGACCTGAGCCTGCTGGACCTGTGGACGGCGCGGGGCATGCGCATGTTCGGCTTCAGCTACATCGGCAACAACGACTGGGCCGACTCCTCCCGCCCACTGCCGTTCTTCAACGACTCGCCCGATGCCCTGGGCGGCCTGTCGGACATCGGCAAGCAAGCGGTGACGCGCCTGAACGACCTGGGCGTGATCATCGACGTGTCGCAGATGTCGACCCTGGCCTTGGAGCAAGTCGCACAACTGAGTCGCACGCCGCTGGTGGCCTCTCATTCGGCACCTCGGGCGATGGTGGACATACCGCGCAACCTCAGCGACAAGGAAATGCAGCTGATCAAGGCCAGCGGCGGCGTGGTGCAGATCGTCGGTTTCTCCCAGTACCTGCGCCCGCTGACGCAAAAGACCCAGGACAGACTCAACGCCCTGCGCGAACGCTTCGACCTGCCGCCGCTGCCCAACCTGGCGATGGCGCTGATGCCCGGCGACCCGATCATCGCCGCCTGGCCGGAACAGAAATTCGGCGAATACGCCGGCCAGCTCTACGGCATCCTCGAAGAAGAACCCAAGGCCAGCCTCAAGGACCTGGGGGACGCCATCGACTACACCGTGCGCAAGATCGGCATCGACCATGTCGGCATCAGCTCGGACTTCAACGAAGGCGGCGGCGTGAAAGGCTGGGAGAACGTCGGCGACATCCGCAACGTCACCGCCGAACTGCTGACCCGCGGCTACTCCGAAGCCGACATCGCCAAACTGTGGGGCGGCAATTTCCTGCGGGTCTGGGATCAGGTGCAGAAAGCCGCCCGCCCCGCCATCGCCTCGACCCAGAAGGCGACCCAACCATGAATGAACGTCGCACCTTCCTGAAGCAGGCCGGGATCCTCGCCGCCGGCCTGCCCCTGGCCGCCAGCCTGCCCGCCACGGCCAGCACCGATCCACTGGCACCGCTGCCCAAGAACAAATGGGCGCAATTGCGCTCGCTGTTCAACCAGGACCCGGACTACCTGCACTTCTCCAACTTCCTCGTCACCACCCACCCGCGCCCGGTGCGCGAAGCCATCGACCGACACCGCGCCGCCCTGGATAAAAATCCGGGGCTGTTGATGGACTGGGACTTGGGCGTCACCGAAGATCGTGAGGAAAACGTCCGTATCTGGGCCGGCCGCTACCTGCAAGCGAGTCCTGCGCAAATCGCCCTCACCGGCAGCACCACCGAAGGCCTGTCGATCATCTACGGCGGCGTCCACGTGGCGGCCGACCAGGAAATCCTCACCACCGCCCACGAACACTACGCCACCCACACCATTCTCGACCTGCGCACCCAACGCAGCGGCACCCGGGTGCGCAAGATCAAGCTGTTCGACAACGCCCACGACGCCAGCCATGAACAGATCCTCACGGCCATCGACCGCAACATCCGCCCCGAAACCCGGGTGCTGGGCATGACCTGGGTGCACTCGGGCAGCGGCGTGAAGCTGCCCATCGACAAGATCGGCGCCCTGGTGGACAAGCACAACCAAGGCCGCAGCGATGAACAACGGATCATCTATGTGGTGGACGGCGTGCACGGTTTCGGCGTCGAAGACCTCGACTTCCCTGCCATGAATTGCGACTTTTTCATTGCCGGCACCCACAAGTGGATGTTCGGCCCACGCGGCACCGGCTTGGTGTGCAGCCGCAGTGAAGAACTCAAGTACGTCACGCCGATCATTCCGACCTTTTCCGAAGCCACGACGTTCTCCACCGTCATGACCCCGGGGGGCTATCACGCCTTCGAGCATCGCTGGGCCGCCGACGAAGCGTTCAAGCTGCACCTGCAACTGGGCAAGGCCGAGGTGCAGGCGCGGATCCACGCCCTCAACAGCTACCTGAAAAAACAGCTGGTGGCACAGCCGCAGATCGAGCTGATCACCCCCATGAGCCCGGAGTTGTCCGCCGGCTTCACCTTCTTCCGGGTCAAGGGCCGCGACAGCGACGAAGTCGCCGCCTACCTGATGAAGAACCGTGTGATCGCCGACGCCGTGCATCGCGATGCGGGACCGGTGGTCCGCACCGCACCGGGGCTGCTCAACACCGAAGCCGAGATCGATCGCTTCATGGGGTTGCTGGGCAAAACGCTCTGAGCCGAACCTTTTTGACCTTATCGAGAGAGATGGATGAACAGTTTTTCGCTGAAGCTACTCCCGGCACTGGCCCTCGCCGCCCTGCTGCCCTCCGGCGCCCAGGCATCGCAACCGGGCCAGGTCTTTCGCGACTGCAAGGATTGCCCGGAAATGGTCGTGCTGCCCACCGGCACCTTCCAGATGGGCACCCCGGACGACGAAGTGGGACGCGAACCCGACGAAGGCCCGCTGCACCCGGTGACGTTTGCCAAGCCCGTGGCGATCAGCCGCTTCCAGGTGCTCAAGGGCGAATGGTTCGCCTACCTGCGCGACACCGGCTACACCATGCCCGATGGCGATGAGCGTCCCGGTCGAGCGTGCAAGGCCGGCATCCCGGACTACCAGGGCAGCGACCCGCGCAAGCAATACACCGACCGGCACCCGGCGGTGTGCATGGACTTCGACGAGGCCAATGCCTACGTGGCGTGGTTGTCGAAAAAAACCGGCAAACAATACCGGCTGGTCAGCGAGTCCCTGCGCGAATACGCGGCACGCGGCGGCAGCACCGGGCCGTTCCCCTTCCCGTTCGATGAGGGCAAGGAATACAGCATCGCCCAGCACGCCAACACCTACGGCGCGGCCGACGGCTACAACTTCACCGCCCCGGCCGGCAGCTTCGCGCCCAACGCCTTCGGCGTGTACGACATGCACGGCAACATCTACGAATGGACCGCCGATTGCTACAACGAAAACTATGTGGGCGCCCCGAGCGACGGCAGCGCCTGGCTGACCGGCAAGTGCGAATTCAAACGCATCCGCGGCAACGACTGGGGCGAGGCGCCGGTGTTCTCCCGCTCCGGCAACCGCAACGCGCTGGTGCCGGGCAATCGGGGGGACTGGATCGGTTTTCGGGTGGCGCGGGATATGTAATCGACTGCCCGCCTGAAGACCCCGCTTTTTGTGGCGAGGGAGCTTGCTCCCGCTCGGTTGCGTAGCGACCGCAAAAGCTTGGGGCCGCTTCGCAGCCCAGCGGGAGCAAGCTCCCTCGCCACAACGGCGCTCCTCGGGCAATCAGGTGTTAAATCCCCTCCCCTACCAATCGTTCTACAGGTGGGCGCGCCCCAACCCGGCGTGCCGCCGTCCTCCAGCCCATGCGGTGAATGCCCCGCGATGGCCTTCGCCCTTTTCATCTAGCAGGGAAACTCCATGAGCCAACCAAAACGCGGGGTGATCAATGAATTGTTCACCCTGCTCAAACCCTTCCGGCTGATTGTCATCGGCGCCATCCTGCTGGGCATGGTCGGTGGCCTGAGCGTGACCGTGCTGCTGGCGACCATCAACAAGGTGCTGCACGCCGAAGGTGGGCTGAGCCACACCGTGGTGGGCGTGTTCGCCGGGTTGTGCCTGCTGGCCCTGGTCAGCTCCATCTGTTCCGACATCGGCACCAACTACGTCGGCCAGAAGATCATCGCCAAGCTGCGCAAGGAGCTGGGGGAAAAAGTTCTGTCGGCGCCCATCCAGCAGATCGAACGCTACCGCAGCCATCGCCTGATCCCGGTGCTGACCCACGACGTCGACACCATCAGCGATTTCGCCTTCGCCTTCGCTCCCCTGGCCATTTCCCTGACCGTCACCCTCGGCTGCATGGGGTACCTGGCCATGCTGTCGTGGCCGATGTTTCTGATGATGGTCGTGGCGATTGTCATCGGCACCGTGGTCCAGTACATCGCCCGCGGTCGTGGGATCAAGGGCTTCATGGAAGCTCGCGATTCCGAGGACGAATTGCAGAAGCACTACAACGCCATCGCCGAGGGCGCCAAGGAGCTGCGCATCCATCGCCCCCGGCGGCAACGCATGTTCGTCTCGGGCATCGAACACACCGCCGACAAGATCTGCGACACGCAGATCCGCTCGGTGAACATTTTCGTGATCGCCAAGACCTTCGGCTCGATGCTGTTCTTCGTGGTGATCGGCCTGGCCCTGGCCCTGCAATCGCTGTGGCCGAGCGCCGACAAGGCGGTGATGAGCGGTTTCGTGCTGGTGTTGCTGTACATGAAAGGCCCGCTGGAACACCTGATCGGCACCCTGCCGATCGTCAGCCGCGCCCAGATCGCCTTCCGCCGCATCGCCGAATTGTCGGAGCAGTTTTCATCCCCTGAACCGCACCTGTTGCTCAACGACCCAGGCCAGCCGAAACCCCCGGTGCAGACCCTGGAACTGAGCAATGTGACCTACAGTTTCCCGGCGGTGGAAGGCGCCACGCCGTTCCGCCTGGGACCGGTGAACCTGAAGATCGACCAGGGCGACATCGTGTTCATCGTGGGTGAAAACGGTTGCGGCAAAACCACGCTGATCAAGCTGCTGCTGGGCCTGTACGCGCCGCAGCAAGGGGAAATCCGCCTCAATGACCACGTGGTGACGGCCGTGACCCGCGACGATTATCGCCAGTTGTTCACGACGATTTTTGCCGATTACTACCTGTTCGACGACATCGTCCAGGGCGACACCCATATCCCGGACGACGCCAATAAATACCTGCAACGCCTGGAGATCGCCCACAAGGTCAGCGTGCGCGACGGCGCCTTCACCACCACCGACCTGTCCACCGGCCAGCGCAAGCGCCTGGCACTGGTCAATGCGTGGCTGGAAGAACGCCCGGTGCTGGTGTTCGACGAATGGGCCGCCGACCAGGACCCGACCTTCCGGCGGATTTTCTACACCGAGCTGCTGCCGGACCTCAAGCGCCTGGGCAAGACCATCATCGTGATTTCCCACGACGACCGTTACTTCGACGTGGCCGACCAATTGGTGCGCATGGAAGCCGGCCGGGTGATCACCGAACTGCAATCGGCGTAAATAATCACGATTCTCATTCTGGTTTTTTCTGGGTCGTGCGTCCTAATTAAGAATTGATGACAACTACACCCCTATTAAAACTAAAACCTGCAAGAGTGAAACACATGCCAGCAACTCCGGGGATTCCACGTTTTACCAAGGCACTGATCATGCGCCGCCTGCTGCAACCAGGCTTCAGCGCCAGCGCATTCAGCCTGGCCTTGGCCATGCCGTTCAGCGCACAGGTCCAGGCACAGGAAGTCGATCTCAACATTCCGGCGCAGTCGCTGGCGAGTGCCTTGCAGGCGTTGAGCAACCAATCGAACATGCAAGTGCTCTACAGTGCCGATGATGTCCAGGGCCTGCGCAGCCAACCGGTCAGCGGTCGGTTGTCGCCGGCGCAGGCGTTGTCGCAGATGCTGGTGGGGACCGGCGTCATGTTCACCATCCAGGGCAACACGGTCAGCGTGCGCGCCAGGACAACGGGGAATTCGCTGGAACTGGGCGCCACGACCATCACCGGTAAATCCGCGGAAACCGCCTACGGCCCGGTGGACGGCTACGTCGCCACCCGCAGCGCCACCGGCACCAAGACCGACACGCCGATCCTGGAAGTTCCGCAGACCATCAACGTCGTCACCGCCGAGCAAGTCGCCACCCAGGGCGCGCGCAACCTGACCCAGGCCTTGCGCTACACGCCGGGCCTGAACACCGGTGGCTTCACCGACCGCAACGCCATCGCCGACGAGATCACCAGCCGGGGTTTCTCGCCGACGTCGCTGTACCTCGACGGGGCCTACCTGCCCTATGCCGGCAGCCTCGGCGGCGCGCCGCAAATCGACCCGTACACCTTGGAGCGTATCGAAGTGCTCAAGGGCCCCTCGTCGGTGCTGTACGGGCAGAACCAGCCCGGCGGCCTGATCAACATGGTCTCCAAGCGCCCGACCACGGAACAGCGCAGCCAGATCAAACTGGGCGCGGGCAGCTACAGCCGGGTCAACGGCGCGTTCGACACCAGCGGTCCGATCGACGACCAGAAGGAATTCAGCTACCGCGTCATCGGCGTGGCGAAAAAAGGCAACCAACAGGTCGATCACACCCACAGCGAACGCATGCTGCTGGCACCGAGCCTGACCTGGGCGCCCAACGACGACACCTCGCTGACCGTGCTGGCGCAGATCCAGCGCGACGATGGCCTGGAGGACTACCAGGCGCTGCCGCGGATCGGTTCCCTGGAGCGCGGCCCCAACGGCCAGCGGATCGACCGGGACTTCTTCTCCGGCGACACGCGGTGGAACGACTACAAGCGTGACCAGTTCATCCTGGGCTACGACTTCAGCCACAACATCACCGATGACCTGAAATTCCGCTCCACTGCGCGTTATACCGATGTGCGCGACCAGTACCGGGGCTTCTACCTGCGCAGCTTCGTCACCACCGGTGGCGTCACGGACCAGACCCAGGCCAACCGGGTAAAACTCGACTGGCAACAGCACAACACCGCCTACACCGTCGATAACAACGTGGAGTACAAATTCAATACCGGGGCCCTGGAACACACCACCCTGGCGGGCGTGGACTATCGGCATTTCAACCGTAAGTACGATGGCTACAACGCCTACAACGTCGCGCCGATCGACCTGTACGGCAATAACAACAACTACGACACCGGCAGCGTAACCCCAACGCTGGACACCAAGTGGGACAACACCGTTCGCCAGACCGGCGTCTACCTGCAGGACCAGATCAAGCTGGACAAGTGGATCCTGACCGTGGGTGGCCGCCAGGACTGGGCAGAAGTGGACAACAAGGACCTGCTGGCGGGCACCGTTTCCTCACTGCGCGACAACAAGT
Source organism: Pseudomonas sp. NFACC14 (assembly GCF_900106885.1). Taxonomy (NCBI): domain Bacteria; kingdom Pseudomonadati; phylum Pseudomonadota; class Gammaproteobacteria; order Pseudomonadales; family Pseudomonadaceae; genus Pseudomonas; species Pseudomonas sp. NFACC14. Next base: position 52,712 of record NZ_FNOA01000021.1, on the reverse strand, counting down.
TCACCGGCCGGGTAGGCCTGACCTATGTCACCGATTTCGGCCTGGCGCCGTACATCAGCTACTCGGAATCCTTCCTGCCGACCACGGGCACGGACGCCAGCGGCGACGCCTTCAAGCCGACCGAAGGCGAACAATACGAAGTGGGCGTGAAGTACCAGCCATTCGACAAGACGATGATTACCGCCTCGGTGTTCCAGATCAAACAGAAGAACCTGGTCACCGCCGACCCCGCCGATCCGCAGAACTCGATCCAGTCGGGCCAGGTGCGTTCACGGGGGGTTGAACTGGAAGTCAAATCCACCGTCGACAACGTCGACGTCATGGCTGCCGCCACCTACCTCGACTCGTTCTACACCAAGGACAACTACGGCAACGAGGGCAACCGCAGCGAGCAACAGGCACCGTTCTCCGCCACGCTGTGGGTCGACTACCACTTCACCCAGGCCGTCCTCAATGGCCTGACCTTCGGCGCAGGCGCCCGTCACACCGGCCGCAAGCCAGGCGACGCGGCCAACTCGTTCGACGTACCGGCCTTCACCGTGTTCGACACCACTATCAGCTATGACATGGGCAAGGCCACCTCGAGCCTGCGTGGCGTCACCACCAGCCTGAACGTGCAGAACGTCTTCGACCGCGAGTACGTGTCCCACTGCAACTATTCGTTCGGCTGCTACTACGGCCAGGAACGCGTGGCCTCGCTGGACGTGACCTACGACTTCTAAACAACACCCAAAACCGGGCCCGGCCCTAATGCCAGTCAGTTAAGGATCAAACGACTCAAAACCTGTGGGAGCAAAGCTTGCTCGCGATGGCGGCGGACCAGTCAATGACGTTGTCGACTGGCACACCCCAATCGCGAGCAAGCTTTGCTCCCACGGGTTGGGGGATTAACTGACCGGCATTAGGCCTGGCCCGGTTTTTTGTGCCTGCCAATCCTGAAACCCTCCCCCACAGAGGATGTGTGGCAGATGCAAATCCTGAAACCACCCCAAAACAACTGTGGGAGCGGTGGCATGTGCAAATCCTGAGACCACCCCAAAACAACTGTGGGAGCGAGCTTGCTCGCGATAGCGGTGGATCAGCAAAATAATCTTGGCTGACACTCCGCTATCGCGAGCAAGCTCGCTCCCACAAGGGATGGTGGTGATTCAGGCGGTCAACGCAGTCCGCAAGGCTTGGCTCAATTGCGCGTACACCTCATCGATCTCCGGCACCACGCTCTGCAAGCGCAGGTAGTCGTGGATCAGGCCGGTGTATTCGATCAGTTCCACGCTCACCCCCTGCTCCTGCAAACACCGGGCGTAAGCGCGGCCTTCGTCGAGCAGCGGGTCATGGCCGGCCAGGGCGATCAGGGCCGGGGCCAGGCCTGGGCAGCCGGGCGCCAGCAACGGCGAGAAACGCCAATCCAGGCGATCGGTGGGCTCATTGGCGTAGTGCCGGTAGAACCACTCGAGGGTTTCGCTCTCCAGCAAATAACCTTCGCCGAACAGCTCGGTGGACGGGCTGCTGGTGGACGCATCGGTCACCGGGTAACAGAGCAATTGAAAGCACGGCTGGATCGCCAGGGCAGCGGGTTCCAGGGCCGCTTGCAGCGCCAGCACCGTCGCCAGTGTCGCGCCGACGCTGTCGCCGCCGAACGCCACGCGGCTGATGTCCAGGCCTTCGGCGCGGGCCTGCCGGGCCAGCCAGTCGAGGGCGTCGGCGCCGTCGTTCAGCGGGGTCGGGAAGGTGTGCTCCGGGGCCAGGCGATAGCCCACCGACAACACCGCGCACGGTGTCCGGGCGCAGAATTCGCGACAGACGCCGTCGTGGGATGCCAGGCTGCCGACCACATAGCCGCCGCCGTGAAAGTACACCAGCACCGGCAGCGCCTGGGCCGAAGCCGTGGCGGGACGATACAGACGCAGCGCCAGCGTCGCGCCGTCACGGGCGGTGAATGGGTGAGCGGCGCACTGCACATCCGCCGGAGCATCCCAGCGCAATTGCCCGGTGGTGCGCTCGAACGCCTCACGGGCCTGGGCCGGCGTCGACAGGTGAAACGGCCCGGGGCCGTCGGCCTGGCTTTCTTCGGCCAGGTCGAGGAAGGCATTGAGTTCCGGATGCAAGGACATCGCAGGAGTTCCTTATGTAAAAACCATGGGTAAAAGATGAGCCACTCAGACTCATGCAAACCCTGTGGCAAGGGAACTTGCTCCCTCACCACAGGTGCAAGACTCAAGCCGCTTGCGCCACGCAGTGCTCGATCAACGCCTCCAGTTCCTCCTGGTAGGCGCGCATCAAGCCCTCGACGGTCTCGGCACGGTAGCGGCGGGTGCTGAAGATGCAGCGCAGCGCCAGTCGCCCGTCGTACACCTGCCCCACCACTTCCAGCCAGTTGCCCAGCGCGGCATGGGGGCTGTAGCAACTGCCGTAGCTTTCCGCCGCCGGCACCAGCAACGCCTTGTCGTCGAAGCTCTGGTCGAACTGCCCCAGGTAGTTGAACGTCACCCGTGCCTGGGGCGCGCGGCCCAGGGTGGCGGCCATCGGCTCGCCGCTCATGTAGCGCAACACGCCATAGCCCAATCCCTTGTTCGGCACGGCGGCCAACTGCCGTTGCACCGCCCGCACCGATGTGCCGATGTCGGCGTCATGGCTCGGGGTCAGGCGCACCGGGAACATGCTGGTGAACCAGCCCAGGCTGCGGCTCAGGTCGATGTCCTTGACCAGGTCCTCGCGCCCATGCCCCTCCAGTTGGATCAGCACCGACGGCTGCTGGCTCCAGCGGCACAAGACCCGGCTCAGCGCCGCCAGCAATACGTCGTTGATCTGCGTCTGGTAGGCCGCCGGCACCTGTTTGAGCAACTGCTGGGTGTGCTGCTCCGACAGGCTCAAATGCGCCACCGACTGGTACTGCACCTGGTTCTTGCCCCGCAGGTTGTCACACGGCAACTCGCTGCCCGGCTGGTCGATCTGCTCCAGCCACCAGGCTTTTTCCTGCGCCGGATAGTCCCGCGCATAGGCTTGCAGGCCCTCGGCCCAGGCCCGGTAGCTGCTGGTGCGAATCGGCAGGTTCGGCGTCTGGCCGTCGCAGTAGGCCGCATAAGCCGTCTGCAAATCCTGCAGCAGCAAACGCCACGACACCGTGTCGATGACCAAGTGATGAATCACCATCAGCACGCGAATTTCACCGCTGCCCAGGGTCACATGCGCCGTGCGCCACACCGGCCCGTTGTGCACATCAAGGCTGCGTTGCACCCGTTCGGCGTACAACTCCAGCTCGGCTTCATCGGCCACGCTGTGCTGCCAAAGCAAAGGTTCGTTGGCCCACTGGGCCTGCATCTCCTCCAGCGCCTGGTAATGCTGCAGGTGACGCCCGCCGACTTCACTGAAGCGCAGGCGCAAGGCATCGTGCTGCTGCATCATGCCGCGCAAGGCCAATTCCAGCGCCGTCAGGTTCAACCCCTGGCGGGCCCGCAGCATCAACGCCTGGTTGTAATGATGGGGTTCGCTCATGCGCTGGTCGAACCACCATTGCTGGATCGGAATCAGGTTGAACTGCCCTTCGGCGGCCACCTGGGTCACGTCCTCGACCGTCACGGCAAACGTGTTCGAACGCTGGTCGAAAATCGCCTCGATGGTCTGGCCGCGCATCAGGTCCCGCAGCTTGAGCTCCATCTTCAGCTCCCCATGGTTGCGCACCCGCGAGACCACTTGCAGGCTGAGGATCGAGTCCCCACCCAGCTCGAAGAAATTGTCGGTGATGCCCACCCGCTCGACTTGCAACACCTCGGCCCAGATTTCGGCCAGCAATTGCTCATCGCGGTTACGCCCCGGTACATACTCGGCGCCCTTGAATTCCGGCTCCGGCAAGGCCTGGCGATCGAGCTTGCCGTTGGGGGTGACCGGCAACGCCTCCAGGCAGATGACCTGGGCCGGCACCATGTAATCCGGCAATTGCGCCCGCAGCTCGGCCTTGAGCCGATCGCCGATGGCCACGCCATCGGGGGTGACCACGTAGCCGATCAGTTGCTTGCCCGAAACACTGTCGCGGGCGATCACCACCGCATCGCTGACGTCGGCCAGTTGCCGCAGGCTGGCCTCCACTTCTCCCAGTTCGATGCGGAAACCCCGCACCTTGATCTGGTGGTCGATACGGCCGACGTAATCGAGCACCCCGTCGACGCGCTGGCGTACCAGGTCGCCGCTGCGGTACAGGCGATCGCCCGGCTGGCCGAACGGATCCGGCACGAAGCGCTCGGCACTCAGGTCCGGGCGACGGTGATAACCACGGGCGATGCCCGCGCCACCGATGTACAACTCGCCGGCAATGCCCGGCGGCAACGGGTTGAGGTTGTCGTCCAGTACATACAAGGCGCGCTCCCCCACCGCACGCCCGATCGGCGCGTAGGCGGCTTCGCAACGTTGGCTGGCCGGCACCTTCCACAGCATCGGCGTGACCACGGTTTCGGTCGGGCCATAACCGTTGGTGAAATATTCTGGCCGCAGCGCAGCTTTCACCTGCTCGAAGGTCTGGTCCGGCACCGCATCGCCGCCGAAGCAGTAGACCCGCACCGGCGGCGGTGCCAACTGGCTGTTGGCGGCGTATTCGGCCAGTTGCTTGAGGTAGGCCGGCGGGAAGCAGGCGATGGTAATGCCGTGGCGGTGCAAGGCGTCGAAGGTCTGCTCCGGCGTCCACAGCGCGCCGTCGCGAATCACCAGGGTGCCGCCGCTGAACAGCGTGCTCAGCCAGCGTTCATGGGCGCCGTCGAAGGCGAACGACATGAAATGCAGTTCGCGGGTGTGTTCGTCCATGTCATACAGCCCGGCGATGGCCTGGCAATGCATGCTCATCGGCCCGTGCGCCACGGCGACGCCTTTGGGGCGACCGGTGGAGCCCGAGGTGTAGATCAGGTAGGCCAGATTGCCGCCGAGCAAACCGCTGTGGGGCGGCAAATCGCTGTAGCCGCGGCTGTCGAAACCGTCGATGGCCAGGCGCGCCAGACCGTCGAGATCCGGCAGGCGTGCCTGCACCCGGCTGTGGGTCAGCAACAGCGCCATGGCCGAATCTTCGATCATGAACGCCAGGCGCTCGGGTGGATAATCGATGTCCAGCGGCACATACGCCGAACCGCTTTTCATCACCGCCAGCAGCGCCACGACCATGTCCACCGACCGCTCCAGGGCCACGCCGACCACCACTTCCGGGCCGGCGCCAAGTTCGATCAAGCGATGGGCCAGGCGGTTGGCCCGACGCTCCAGTTCGCCATAGTCCAGCGAGTCGTCGCCACACACCAGCGCCGTGGCCTGCGGACGCGACTGCGCATGCCGGCCAATCAGCTCCGGCAACAACTGCGCCTGATAGCAACCGTTCGGTGCCGCGCTCCATTGTGCGAAGGCTTGCCACTGTTCCAGCGACAAACGCTGCAGGTTGCCCAGGCACGCGTGGGGTGCATCGATCATCGCTTCCAGGGTGTCTTCCAGGGTCCGGCGGATTCGCTCCACCGCGTCGACGCTGAAGGCGTTGCGCAGGAACAGGTACTCGATGGACAGCGTTTCCCCCAGGTTGACCGCCAGGTCCATCGGGAAGTTGGTCACGTCATGATTGCGTGACTCGCCGAAGCTCAGGCCGGTGTCCCGCTGGTCACCCAGGCGTTCGTCGATGGGGTAGTTCTCGAACACGATGATGCTGTCGAACAAACCCTGCCCGCCCAGGCCCGACCAGCGTTGGATGTCCGCCAGTGGCGCATGGGCATGCTCACGCAGGTCCAGGTTGTAGGCCTGCAATTGTTGCAGCCATTGATCCAGCGGCTGCTCGGGGTCCAGGGTCTGGATCACCGGCAAGGTGTTGATGAACAGGCCGAGGATGTTGTCGGCGTTGACCAGCCCCGCCGGACGCCCGGCGACGGTGGCGCCGAAGACCACGGTGTTCTGTCCGGTGAAGCGTTGCAGCAACAGCAGCCACGCCCCTTGGATCAAGGTATTGGGTGTGATCTGCAAGGCGCGGCAGGCCTGTTGCAGACGAGCGGTCTGCGCCACGTCCCAACGCGAATACAGCGCCTCGTGCCCCGGCAGTGCCTCGACATGCCGCGGGAACATCGCCTGGTTGAGGGAAGTCGCCTGTTCCAAGGTGTCGAGGCGGCTGCGCCAGAAGCGCTCCAGCGCGCCCTGGTCCTGGCGTTGCAGCCACTCGATGAACTCGCGGTAGCGAGCATTGCGGCTGGGCACCTGCCCATGGGCGTAGAACTGCAACACCTCACCGAACAACCGCGAACTGCTCCAGCCGTCCATGAGGATGTGATGGCAGGTCCAGATCATCTGGTAGCGATCGTCTTCCAGGCGCAGCAACAACACCCGTTGCAAAGGCGCGCGGCCCAGGTCGAAACCGGCCAGGTAGTCGGCGGTCGCCCGGGCGCTGATCGCCTGCTCGCTGATGTCCTGTCCACGCCAGTCTTCAATCTGCAACGGCAACTCGACGTGGCGATGGACGATTTGCACCGGCGCGTTCAAGCCATCCTGCCAGTGGAAACTGGTGCGCAGGATGTCTTCGCGCTCGATCACCGACGTCCAGGCCTGGGCGAAACGCTCGGTGTCCAGGCCGTGCACCGGCAGGCTGATCTGGTTGATGTACAAGCCGGAGCTGTCGTCGGCCAGGGTGTGGAACAGCATGCCGTCCTGCATCGGCGACAGCGGATAGATGTCCTCCACCTGCGCCACGGGCACCGGCAGGCCATTGAGTTGCGCCTGGCTCAGGCGCGCCAGCGGGAAGTCCGAAGGTGTCAGGCCCAAATGCCCGTCAGTGCAGCAGTGATCGATCAGTTGTTGCAACGCCACGGCGTAGGCATCGGCCAACGACTGGAGCGTGGCCGCGTCGAAAACATCGCCACTGAAGGTCCAGTCGAGGGACAACTGGCCGTTGAAAATCCGGCCGTCGATGGTCAGCCAGTTGCCCAGGGCCACGTCATCGCCATGCCCGGCGCCACTGCCCTCTTCACTCGGCACGAACAGCGCCTGCTCATCGAAACTCTGGTCAAACTGCCCCAGGTAATTGAAGGTGATGCGCGCTGGCGGCAGTTTTGCCAGTCGCTGCTGGACCGCTTCGGCCCCCAGGTAACGCAGGACGCCGTAGCCCAGGCCCTTGTTCGGCACCGCCCGCAGTTGTTCCTTGATCCGCTTGATCGACTCGGCGGGGTCGCTGGCCGGCGTCAGCAACACCGGGAACAGGCTGGTGAACCAACCGACGGTGCGGCTCAGGTCGATGCCCTCGAACAGCTCTTCGCGACCATGGCCTTCGAGTTGCACCAGGCAGGCCGGTTGCCCGGTCCATTGGCAGACCACTTGCGCCAGTGCGCTGAGCAGCAAATCGTTGACCTGGGTGCGATAGGCCATCGGCGCCTGCTTGAGCAAACGTTGGGTCTGGGTGGCATCCAGGCGTGTGCTCACCGAACGGCCATGGGCCGCGGCCTGGCTGCCCTCGGGACGGGCCCGTGGCAGCGGCGGCAGGGGCTGGTCCAGTTGCCCGACCCAGTAATCCAGTTCCTTGTTCAGGGCTTCGCTGTGGGCGTAGTCCTGCAACTGAGCGGCCCAGGCCTTGAACGCCGTGGACTTGCCCGGCAAGGCCGGCGCCTGGTTCGCCCGCAGTTGGCGGTAGACGTTTTGCAGGTCTTCCAGCAGTACCCGCCACGACACGCCGTCCATGACCAGGTGATGAATCGCCAGGTGCAGGCGCGAACTGCCGTCCTGCACCGCGATCAGGCTGCAGCGCAGCAACGGGCCGTGTCGCAGGTCGAGGCTGCGTTGGGCCTGGTCGGCGATGGCGATGATCTCGGCGGCGTCCTGCGCGGTGCGCTGCCAGATCTCCAGCGGCGGCTTATCCACGGCCTGATGGCTGGCGTGCCAGCGGCCATCGTTGGCCTCGGTGAACCGCAAGCGCAGGGCATCGTGATGGGCCACCACGTGCTGGAGGGCCTGTTGCAGGTGGGCGATGTCCAAGGGTTCGCGCGGGGTCAGCAGGACCGATTGGTTCCAGTGGTCGCGGTGCGGGATATCACTGGCGAAGAACCAATGCTGCATTGGCACCAACAGGCTGTCACCGGTGACCGGGCCTTGGTCGACCACGCCTTCGTCGGTCGCCGTGGCGACCCGCGCCAGGGCCTGGATGTTCTGGTGCAGGAACAGGTCCTTGGGGGTCAGGCCGATGCCTTGGGCACGCGCCCGGCTGACCACCTGGATCGAGTTGATCGAGTCACCGCCCAGGGCGAAGAAGTTGTCGGCGGTACCCACCCGCTCGACGCCAAGCACCCCTTGCCAGATCTCCACCAGTGCCCGCTCGATGGCGTTGACCGGTGCCGTGAACGCTTCCTGGCGCTCGGCCAGGTCGGGTGCCGGCAGCGCCTTGCGGTCGAGTTTGCCGTTCGGGCTCAGCGGCATGTGTTCCAGGCGGGTCAGGTGCGTCGGCACCATGTGCTCCGGCAGGTTCAGGCGCAAATGGGCCAGCAGCGCTTCGCGCAACAGCGGCCAGTCGCTGGCCTCACCGGCCTGGGCCACCACGTAGCCGCTCAGCACCTTGCCGCTGCGGCTGTCCTGGGCCACCACCACCGCTTCTCGCACCGCCGCATGTTCAAGCAGGCGCGCTTCGATCTCACCCAATTCGATACGGAACCCGCGGACCTTCACCTGGTGGTCGATCCGACCGACGTAATCGATCACCCCGTCCGGGCGATAGCGCGCCAGGTCACCGGTGCGGTACAGCCGCTCGCCGGCCACGAACGGGCTGGCGACGAAACGCTCGGCGGTCAGTTCGGGACGGCGGTGATAACCGCGGGCCAGGCCCTGGCCGCTGAGGTACAGCTCGCCGTTGACGCCGCTCGGCACCGGGTTGAGTTCATCGTCGAGGATGTAGGTCATCAGGTTGGCAATCGGCTCGCCAATCGGCACCGCATCGCGCCCTTCGTCGCGGCAGGTCCAATGGGTCACGTCGATGGCCGCTTCGGTCGGGCCGTACAGGTTGTACAGCCGGGCATTGGGCAACTTGGCGAACACCTGCTGCTGGGCATCCACCGGCAGGGCTTCGCCGCTGCAGACGATGCGGGTCAGACGGGTGCACCGGCTGACGTTGGCATCCAGCACGAACGCCTGCAGCATCGACGGCACGAAATGGAGGGTGGTGATGCCTTCCCGTTCGATCAGGCTGACCAGCTTCTGCGGATCGCGATGATCGCCCGGTGCCGCGACGACCAGGCGCACGCCAGTCATCAACGGCCAGAAGAACTCCCAGACCGACACGTCGAAACTGAACGGCGTCTTCTGCAAGACACTGTCGCCGGCCTCCAGGCCATAGGCCTGTTGCATCCAGCACAAACGGTTGGTCAGCGCGCCATGGCTGTTGCCGGCGCCCTTGGGCTTGCCGGTGGAGCCGGAGGTGTAGATCACATAGGCCAGGTTCTGCGCCACGGCCCGGGCAGGCGGATTGTCAGTGGAATGGTCACGCAGCCAGTCGTCATCCCCATCCAGCAGCAATAGGTTAAGGCCACCTCCTGTGGGAGCGAGCCTGCTCGCGATGGCGTCAACACACTCAACATCGCCATTGACTGAACCACCGCTATCGCGAGCAGGCTCGCTCCCACAGAACTGGTTGAGCAATGAACTTTGGGTCAGCAGCAACTCGATGCCGCTGTCCTCGATCATGTAAGCCAGGCGTTCCGGCGGGTATTCCGGGTCCAGCGGCACGTAGGCGCCACCGGCCTTGAGGATCGCCAGCAGCCCGACCACCATTTCCACGCTGCGGTGCACCGAGATGCCCACCAGCACATCCGGGCCGACGCCGCGCTCGATCAAGGCGTGGGCCAACCGGTTGGCGCGAGCGTTGAGCTGGGCATAGCTCAGCGATTGCCCTGCGAACACCAGCGCCTCGGCGTGGGGATCACGCTCGACCTGGGCTTCGATCAAATGATGGACCGGGAGATGGTTCGGGTAGTCGGCGTAGGTGCGGTTCCAGTCCTCGACGATCAGGCGCCGCTGCGCCCTGTCCAGCATCGGCAGCTCGGCGATGCGCTGGGTCGGGTTGGCGACGATGGCGCGCAACAGGTTCAGCCAGTGCTCACCCAGGCGGGCGATGGTGCTCGGCTCGAACAGGTCGCTGGCGTAAGTCAGCGCGGCGCTGAGGCCATCGGCGTACTCGAAGGTGTCCAGGGTCAGGTCGAACTGGGCGGTGCCCGAGTCCCAGGTCAGTTGCTCCAGGCTCAGGCCCGGCAACGCCGACAGGTCCCGGCGGGCATCGCTGGCATGGTTGAACATCACCTGGAACAGTGGCGTATGGCTCAGGTTGCGCGCCGGTTCCAGCCGCTCCACCAGTTGTTCGAACGGCAGGTCCTGATGGGCCTGGGCACCGAGGGCCCGTCGCTTGACCTGATCGAGCAACTGGTCGAATCGCAGGTTGCCGTCGATGTCGGCCTTGAGCACCTGGGTGTTGACGAAGAAGCCCAGCAGACGCTCGGTTTCCACCCGGTTGCGGTTGGCGATCGGCACACCGACGCGGATGTCGTCCTGGCCGCTGTAGCGGTGCAGCAAGGTCTGGAAGCCGGCGAGCAAGAGCATGAACAGCGTGCTGTTGTGCTGCTGGGCCAGGCGCTTGAGGCCTTCGGCCAGGGCCGGTTCGATGACGATGGGCAACCGTGCGCCACGATAGCTTTGCTGGGCCGGGCGCGGATGGTCGGTCGGCAGTTGGAGAATCGGTTGCTCGCCGCCCAACTGCTCGATCCAGTAGTCGAGTTGCCGCTGCTGCTCCCCCGCCGCCAGCCACTGCCGCTGCCAGTGGCCATAGTCGGCGTACTGGATCGGCAGTGGCGCCAGCGTCACCGGCTGGCCCTGGCTGAAACCTGCGTACAACTGCAGCAGGTCGTCGACCATGATCTGCATCGACCAGGCATCGGACACGATGTGGTGCTGGGTCAGGATCAGCACATGGTCCTCAGCGCCCAGTTGCAGCCACTTGACCCGCAGCAACGGACCGCGCTGCAAATCGAACGGTTGCCGGGTTTCGGCTTCGATCAAGCCGCGCAAGGTACGTTCATCGACGTCGACTTCGAGCGATTCCACCGCCAGGGCCAGCGGCGCTGGTTCGTCGATCACTTGCAGAGGACGCTCATGGTCAAGCACGAAGCGGGTACGCAGGCTCTCGTGACGCGCCACCAGTGCATCGAAGCTCTGTTGCAGCGCCGCACGGTCAAGGGCGCCGCGCAAACGCAGGGCCGCCGGAATGTGATAGGCGCTGCTGGTGGGGTCCAGTTGCCAGAGGAACCACTGCCGTTGCTGGGCGAACGAGAGCGCCAGCGGCTGGTCGCGAGAAATGCGTGGAATGCCCGGTTCATCGTGCGCCGATGCCGTGCCCATGGCCTCGACAAACGCCCGCAGGCTGTTATGGGCGAACAACAGGCGCAACGGCACTTGGATATTCAGTTGCTGGCGAATCCGCGACATCACCTGGGTGGCGAGCAAGGAATGGCCGCCCAGTTCGAAGAAACTGTCGTCCAGGCCCACCCGTGGCACCTTGAGGATATCGGCCCAGATCGTCGCCACCGCCTGCTGCACGGGTGTCTGCGGCGCAACATAGGTTTTCTGCCACTGGCTGGCATCGGGCTTGGGCAACTGCTTGCGATCCAGCTTGCCGTTGGGCGTCAGCGGGAAGCGTGGCAACACCACCATGTGCGCCGGCACCATGTAGTCGGGCAGGTTGACCTTGAGCCGGGCCGTGAGGCTGTCGCGCAGGGCGCTCTGGGCGGCGGCGTCCAGGTCATTCAGTTCGGCGGTTGGAACGATGTACGCCACCAGCGCCTGGCCGCCCGGTGCCTCCTGGGCCAGCACCGCCGCTTCGCGCACGCTGTCCTGTTCCAGCAGGCGCGCTTCGATTTCGCCCAACTCGATGCGGAACCCGCGAATCTTCACTTGATGGTCGATGCGCCCGAGGTATTCGAGGATGCCGTCGGCCCGCTGGCGCGCCAGGTCACCGGTGCGATACAGGCGCTCGCCGGCGACAAACGGATGGGGCACGAAACGTTCGGCGGTCAGCGCCGGACGCTGGAAATAACCACGGGCCAGCCCCTGGCCGCCGATCAGCAATTCACCGGCCACGCCATAGGGCACCGGCATCAGGTCGGCGCCAACGATGTACAGCGCCGTGTTGTCGATGGGCCCGCCCAGCCAGGGTTGCGCGGCCTGGGTTTGCAACGGGTGCAAGGCCGACCAGATGGTGGTTTCCGTCGGGCCGTAGAGGTTCCACACTTCACCGCCAAGGGCGAGCATGCGCACGGCCAGTTCCTGGGGCAGCGCCTCGCCACCGCACAGGCACTTGCAGCCGCCCAAACCCTGGGCGTGCTCGTTGTCCAGCAACATGCGCCAGGTCGACGGCGTGGCCTGCACCACGTTGACCTGCTCGGCCGCGATCAGCGCCAATACCGCGTACGGGTCCTGGGCGACGTGCGGGCCGGTCAGTACGATGCACGCGCCGACCATCAGCGGCACGTAGATTTCCAGGCCGAAAATATCGAACGAGAACGTGGTCAGCGACAACGCCCGGTCCTGGGCTGTCATACCCGGCGCCTGGGCCATGCTCGCGACGAAGTTGGTCAGCGCGCCGTGGCGCACCATCACACCTTTGGGCTTGCCGGTGGAGCCGGAGGTGTAGATCGCGTAGGCCAGGTGCTCCGCATCCAGGCGCGGCGCCGGCGCGTCGCAGGCATAATCGTCGAGCCAGTCACCCTCCTGGTCCAACACCAACGTATTCACACCACCACCGCCCCCTGTGGGAGCGAGCTTGCTCGCGATGAGGCCCTCACCGCCAACATCAATATTGACTGAACCACCGCTATCGCGAGCAAGCTCGCTCCCACAGGACAGCGGTAGCTGGTCGAGCAATGAACTTTGGGTCAGCAGCAGCTCGATGCCGCTGTCTTCGATCATGTAGGCCAGGCGGTCCTGGGGGAACGCCGGGTCCAGCGGCAGGTAGGCGCCACCGGCCTTGAGGATCGCCAGCAGGCCCACCAGCATGTGCGCGCTGCGTTCCACGGCAATGCCCACCAGGACATCCGGGCCCACGCCGAGGCTTTGCAGCTTGCCCGCCAACTGATTGGCCCGGGCATTGAGTTGGCGGTAGCTCCAGCGCTCGCCGTCGATGACCAGCGCCGGGGCGTCCGGGGTGCGCGCCGCTTGTCTTTCGAACAGTTGATGAACAAAACCCGCCTCGGGCGCCGGTGTCGGGGTGCGCTGGCCGTTGTCGAGCTGGGCCTGGCGCTCGGCCGCGTCGAGCAACGGCAACTCACCGATGCGCTGCGCCGGATCGGCCACGATCGCCCGCAACAGGTTCTGCCAATGCCCGCCCAGGCGCGCGATTGTCTCGGCGCCAAACAGGTCGGTGGCATAGATCAGCCCTGCCGAAAGCCCTTCACTGTGCTCCACGGTTTCCAGGGTCAGGTCGAATTGCGCCGTGTGCGAATCCCAGCGCAGTTCCTCGACTTTCAACGCGCCGACCGGCCCCTCGCCCGCCGGGCCTTGGGTCCGGTGGTTGAACATCACTTGGAACAGCGGGCTGTGGCTCAGGTTGCGCTCAGGCTGCAACGCCTCGACCAGTTGCTCGAACGGCAACTCCTGGTGAGCCTGGGCGCCCAGGGCTGTCTGTTTGACTTGTTGCAGCAAGGCGCCAAACGAATCCTGGCTCTGGACATCGCTGTCGAGCACCTGGGTGTTGACGAAAAAGCCGATCAGGCGCTCGGTCTCGACCCGGTTGCGGTTGGCCGTCGGCACGCCGACGCGAATATCGTTCTGGCCGCTGTAGCGATGCAGCAGCGCCTGGAACGAGGCCAGCAGGAGCATGAACAGGCTGACGCCTTCGCGCTGGGCCATGTGCTTGAGGTCGCCGGCCAGTACCGCGTCGATGGCCAGCTCCAACCGTGCGCCGCGATAGCTCATCACCGCCGGACGCGGAAAATCGGTCGGCAGTTCCAGCACCGGTTGCTGGCCGCCCAGGCGTGCGGTCCAGTATGCCAACTGACGCTCGCGCTCGCCCGCTTCCATCCAGTGCCGCTGCCAGATGGCGTAGTCGGTGTACTGGATCGGCAGCGCCGGCAATTGCGGCGCGTGGCCCTGGCTGAAGGCGGCGTAGCCGTCGACCAGTTCCTCGACCATCACCTGCATCGACCAGCCATCGGCCACAATGTGGTGCAAGGTCACGATCAGCACATGATCATCCGCCGCCAACCGCAGCAGGCGCGTGCGCAGCAGTGGCCCCTGTTGCAGGTCGAAGAGCTGGCGGGTTTCGCCTTCGATCAACTGGCGCAGCTGCGTCTCGTCCGGCAACCGTTCCAGGGTGTCTGCCTGCAAATGCACTGGCGCCGCCGCGTGCACCTGCTGCACGACCTGCTCGCCATGGGTCTGGAAGGTGGTGCGCAGGCTCTCGTGCCGGGCCACCAACGCAGTGAAACTCTGTTCCAGCGCAGCGATGTCCAGCGGCCCGCGCAAGCGCAGGGCCGTGGGCATGTGGTAGGCCGCGCTCTCGGGGTCCAACTGCCACAGGAACCATTGGCGCTCCTGGGCAAACGACAACGACAGTGTGTCGAACTCGGCACTGACAGGCGGGATCGGCAGGTTCGCCGGGGAAACGTTCTCTTCGAGCATCTTCTGCAAGTACAAGCGACGTTTTTCCAGCGGCAGCGTTATGAAGCGCCTGGCAATACGTTGTGCGACAGCGGTGTCCATCAAACCTCCTCAAATTCATCGAGCAGCGCTTCGAGCTTGCTCAATTTCGACGTACTCATGGGTTCGCCGGCAGGCTCGAGTTGCGCCACGAACGCGCCGAGTACCGGGAATTGGAAAATCAGTTGCGGGGTCAAGGTCAGGCCCAGTTCCAGTTGCAGGCGCGAGACCACGCTCACCACCAGCAGCGAATGCCCGCCCAGCTCGAAGAAGTCGTCGCCCAGCCCGACCTGCTCGACCTTGAGCACGTCTTGCCAGATGGCCGCGACCCGGCATTCGAGGTCGCTCTGCGGTGCCAGGTATGCCGGTTGCAGGGCACGGGTGTCCGGTGCCGGCAAGGCCTTGCGATCGAGCTTGCCGTTGGGGGTCAGCGGCAAGCGGTCGAGGAAGACCCAATGGGTCGGCACCATGAAGTCCGGCACCTGGGCCGCCAGTCGCGCCTTGAGCCGTTCGCCCAGGCTGCCCTGGTCGAGAGGGCTGTCCTGGCCGACCAGATAGGCCACCAGGTTCGGCCCGCTCACGTCGTCCCGCGCCAGCACCACCGCATCGCGCACATCGGCATCGGCCTGCAGGCGCGCTTCGATTTCCCCCAGCTCGATACGCAGGCCACGGATCTTCACCTGGTGGTCGATCCGGCCGAGGTACTCGATCACCCCGTCGGCGCCATAACGGGCCAGGTCACCGGTGCGATACAGGCGGCCGCCCGGGGCTGGCGCGAACGGATCGGGAATGAAGCGCTCGGCGCTCAGTGCCGGTCGTTGGTGGTAACCACGGGCCAGGGAATCACCGGCGATGTGCAACTCGCCGACGGCACCCACGGCGCAAGGCTGTAGCGCCGCGTCCAGCACGTAGGTGCGCACGTTATCGATGGGACGGCCAATGGCGATGATCCGTTCGGCGTCGTCTTCGCTGCCGCGCACCACCGCATGGCTGCTGGTGTCGATGGTCGCTTCGGTCGGGCCATACAGGTTGCGCAGTTCGCCATCGAACAGCGCCATGACCTGGCGCGACAGGTGCACGCTGAGGGCTTCGCCACCGCACAGCAGCAGGCGCAGGGAGGCCAGTTGCGCGCGGGTCGCCAGTGGCAGCAAGGCCTGCAACAGCGAGGGCGCCATTTGCAGCACGCTGATACGCCACCGCGCCACGTCGGCCCAGAGGGTGGTCAGGTCGAGGTTCAGGTGCGGGCTGGCGAGCACCAGTTGCGCGCCGCTCATCAACGGCAGCCAGAACTCCCAGACCGAGGCATCGAAACTGATCGCGGTTTTTTGCAAGACGCGGTCGGCGGCCGTCAGTTTCAGGCAACCCTGCATCCACGCCATGTGGTTGCTCAGGGCGGCATGGCGAAGGGTCACGCCCTTGGGCTTGCCGGTGGAGCCAGAGGTGTAGATCACATAAGCGAGGTGATCGCCGTCGATGGCCACGCCAGGGTCACGCTCGCTGTAGCCGGCCAGCCATTGTCCAGGCTGATCCAACAGCAGCGCGTTCACGGCAGCGTCGCCGAACAGCGGCAGCACATCGGTCTCGGTGAGCAGCAAGGCGATGCCGCTGTCCTCCACCATGTACGCCAGGCGATCCCGGGGATAGGCCGGGTCCAGTGGCACGTAGGCGCCGCCGGCCTTGAGCACCGCCAGCAAGCCGACCACCATCTGCACGCTGCGCGACAGCGCCAGCCCCACCAGCACGTCGGGGCCGATGCCGCGCTCGATCAAGCCATGGGCCAGGCGATTGGCCCGGGCATTGAGCTGGGCGTAGGTGAGCGTCTCCTGCTCGCTGACCAGGGCGACCGCGTCGGGGGTGCTTCGGGCCTGGGCCTCGATCCATTGATGGACCAGGCGCCGAGGCGGTTCCACCACCGAGGTGGCGTTCCAGTCGTGCAGCAGCCTGGCGCGGGCCACCGTATCCAGCAATTGGATGTCGCCCACGCAACCGCCGACCGGCAGGCTCACCATCTGCGCGAGCACGTGTGCCACCTGCTCAGCCAGGCGCTCGACGGTGTGTGTAGGGAAAGCAGCATGGGCATAGGTGAAGTGCAGGCTCAGGATGTCAGTTAGATTGACGGCCAGGGTCAACGGGAAATTAGTCTGTTCCTGGCTGGCCACGCTGCCGAAGCTCAAGCCCGAGGGCGCCTGCTCTTGCAGGGCCTGGGACACGGGGTAGTTTTCGAACACCAGCAAGGTGTCGAACAAACCGTCACCGCCCTGCCCGGCCCAGCGCTGGATCTCGAACAGCGGCGTGTGCTCGTGCTCGCGCAAGGCCACGTTCTGGCCCTGGAGCTGTTGCAGCAGTGCGCTCAGCGCCTGCTCCGGGCGCGGGCTGGCGATCACCGGCAAGGTGTTGATGAACAGGCCGATCTGCTGCTCGACCCCCTTGAGCTCGCTAGGACGTCCCGACACGGTGGCGCCAAAGGCCACGGTGGCGTGCCCGGTGTAGTGCTGCAGCAGCAACAGCCAGGCCGCTTGGACGACGGTGTTGAGGGTGACTTTCTGCTGGCGGGCGAACTCGCTCAGGCGTTGGGTCTGCTGGGGCGTCAGGTCGTGATAGTGGTTGGCGTGGCTGCTTTCCAATGCCGATTGCAACGGCGCGATACGGGTCTCGGCCAGACGGGTCGGCGCCACCAGGCTGTGCAATTGCCCCAGCCAGAAGGTTTCGCTGGCCTGGGCGTCGCGGCCTTGCAGCCAGGCGATGTAGTCCCGATACCGCCCGGCCGGGCGTGGCAAGGCCTGGCCGTCGTAGCGTTGCAGCACTTCGCCGAGCAACTGCGAGTTGCTCCAGCCGTCCATCAGGATGTGGTGATGGGTGTAGATCAGGTGATATCGCTGCTCAGCGGTACGCACCAGCACCAGGCGCAGCAACGGTGCGCAGGCCAGGTCGAAACCCTGCTCGCGCTCGGCATCCGCCAGTTCGGCCAGGGCCTGGCCGACATCGGCGCGGGTGCTCCAGTCCAGCGAGGTGAACGGCACGCGCACCTGCTTGTGCACCACTTGCACCGGGCGCTCGCTGCCCTGCCAGACAAAACTGCTACGCAGGCTGTCATGGGCATCGACCGCCGCTTGCCAGGCCGCCTCGAAACGCCGTGGGTCGAGGCCTTCGATGTCCAGGCACATCTGGTTGATGTACTGGCCGCTGCCCGCTTCGTACAGGCTGTGGAACAACATGCCCTGCTGCATCGGCGCCAGCGGGTAAAGGTCTTCCACCCCGCGCGCCGACAGCGCCAGGCCATCGAGTTGTGCCTGGGTCAGGCCGGCCAGGGGAAAATCCGCCGGCGTCATGCCCTGGCTCGTCGGGTCGCAGCAATGGGCGATCAACAGCGCCAGCTCACGGGCGTAGTCATCGGCCAAGCCCTGGATGGTCGCCGGGTCGAACTGTTGCGCACTGAACGTCCAGCCCAACCGCAGCGCGCCATCGAACACCTGGCCGTTGAGCGTGAGCCAATTGCCCAGGGTGGTCAGCGGGCTTTGCTCGTCGCCGGCGCTTTCGCTGGCCGGGCTGAACAAGGCACCTTGGGCCTGATCGAAACTGCCGTCGAACTGACCGAGGTAATTGAAGGTGATGCGCGGCACCGGCAACGCCTCCAGGGCCGCCCGACTCGCGTCGTCGCCCAGGTAACGCAGGGCACCGAAGCCCACGCCTTTGTCGGGAATCGTCCGCAGCCCTTGCTTAATCGACTTGATCGAGTCCGCCAGTTCCACCGCTGGCGACAACCGGACCGGGAACAGGCTGGTGAACCACCCCACCGTGCGCGTCAGGTCGACATTGGCAAACAGCTCTTCGCGGCCATGGCCTTCGAGCTGGAGCAACAGGCTGTCGTGGCCGGTCCAGCGGCAGATCACCCGGGCCAGGGCCGTGAGCAACAGGTCGTTGACCTGGGTGCGATAGGCCGCTGGCGCCTCTTGCAGCAACTGCCGGGTCAAGGGCGCATCCAGTCGCGTGTGAACGGTGACGGCCTCGCGATTTTGCCCGATCGCCTCGGGGTCGAGGCACGGCAGGTCGGTCGGCGCGTCGCGCAGTTGCCCTTGCCAATAGGCCAATTGCTGCTGCAATTGCGCGCTGCGCGCATGGGCCAGCAACTGCTCGGCAAACACCTTGACCGAACTGGTCTTGGCCGGCAGTTGCAGCGCTTGGCCGGCGAGCAACTGCTGGTAGGCGGTTTGCAGGTCGTCGAACAGAATCCGCCACGACACGCCGTCCACCGCCAGGTGATGGACCACCAGCAACAGGCGCTGGCTGCCATCGGCCAAGGTCGCCAGGACGCCGCGCAACAGCGGTCCGGCGTGCAGGTCGAGGCTGCGCTGGGCCTGATTGGCGACGGTTTCCAGCGCGCTGGCATCGGCCACCTCACGCTGCCACAGCAGCCCCTTGCCCGCCCAAGCCTGGTGTTGCGCCGCCACCTCACGGTGCTCGGCGCGCCAACCTTCGGCGGTTTCATTGAAGGACAAACGCAAGGCGTCGTGGTGCAGCACCAATGCCTGCAAGGCCTGCTCCACCACGGACGCTTGCAACGGGCTGGCCGGTTTCAGCAACACCGACTGGTTGTAGTGGTGACGCTCGGGAATCGCCTCGGCGAAAAACGCCTGCTGGATCGGCAACAGCGGCGTCGACCCTCGGCTCGGCGCCTGATCGATGCCCGGTGCCTGCCCACCGGTCTGGGCGACGCTCGCCAGCGTCTGTACGGTCTGGTGCTGGAACAAGTCCTTGGGAGTAAAACGGATGCCCGCCTGACGGGCGCGGCTGACCACCTGGATGGAGACAATCGAGTCGCCGCCCAACTCGAAGAAGTTGTCGCTCAGACCGACCCGTTCGACCTTGAGCACGTCCTGCCAGATCGCTGCGATCTGTTGCTCCAGTTCACTTCGCGGTGCCACGTAGTCCTGCTGGACCTGGCTGGCGTCGGCGGTCGGCAAGGCCTTGCGGTCGAGCTTGCCGTTGGCGGTCAACGGCCATTGCTCGAGGAACAGCAGGTGCGTCGGCACCATGTAGTCCGGCAGCTCGGCCTTGAGCTGGGCCTTGATCTGCTCGCGCAGGCCGGCAGAGTCTTCGGTGGCGTGGGCCGGGATGACGTAAGCCACCAGTTGCTGGCCGCTCGGCCCTTCCTGGGCCAACACCAGCGCTTCACGCACCGACGCCAGGGCGTTCAGGCGTGCTTCGATCTCGCCCAGTTCGATGCGGAACCCACGGATTTTCACTTGATGGTCGATGCGGCCGACGTACTCGATCACGCCATCGCTGCGGTACTGCGCCAGGTCGCCGGTGCGATACAAGCGTGCGCCGCTGTCGCCGAACGGGTCGGGGATGAAGCGCAACGCGGTGAGGTCGCCACGCTTCAGGTAACCCCGGGCCAGGCCGGCTCGACCGACGTACAGTTCACCGATGCAGCCTTTCGGCACGGGGTTGAGGTCGCCGTCCAGCAGGTACCACGACAGGTCGGCAATCGGTTCGCCAATCGGGCTGCTGGCGTCCTGTTCCAGGTCCGCCAGCGACAGCGGACGGTAGGTCACGTGCACGGTGGTTTCGGTGATGCCGTACATGTTGATCAGTTGCGGGGCCGCGTCGCCGTACTTGTCGAACCATGGGCGCAGGGCTTTGATGTCCAGCGCCTCGCCGCCGAACACCACGTAGCGCAGGGCATTGCCCCGGTCATCGGCGCAGGCTTCGTGCATCAACTGCTTGAAGGCCGACGGCGTCTGGTTCAGCACCGTCACCCCGGCCTCACAGAGCAGTTCGTGGAACTGCTGCGGGGAACGGCTGACGTCGTACGGCACGATCAACAGCTCGCCACCGTGGAGCAAGGCACCGAAGATTTCCCACACCGAGAAGTCGAACGCGTAGGAATGGAACAGGCTCCAGACGTCCTGCGGACCAAACTGGAACCACGGCTCGGTGGCCTCGAACAGGCGCAGCACGTTGTGGTGCGGCAGCAAGGTGCCTTTCGGATTACCGGTGGAACCGGAGGTGTAGATCACGTAGGCGAGGTTCGCCGCGTCCATCGCCACGTGTGGATCGCTGTCGGCGAAGGCGCTGACGTCGGCGTCCAACAGCAGCGTCTGCACGCCGTCCGGCACTGGCAATTGATCGACCAGGGCCGCTTGGGTCAGCAGCAAACGGATGCCGCTGTCCTGCATCATGTAGGCCAAGCGATCCTGGGGATAAGTCGGGTCCAGCGGCACATAGGCACCGCCGGCTTTGAGGATTGCCAGCAGGCCCACCAGCATGTCGAAACCGCGCTCGGCGGCCAGCCCCACCAGCATATCCGGGCCGACGCCGTGGGCGATCAACTGATGGGCGCGGCGGTTGGCCTGGGCGTTGAGGACGCCGTAGGTCAGGGTTTGGGCGTTGCAACGCAAGGCGATGGCATCGGGGCGCAAGCGCGCCTGTTCGGCGATGCGCTGATACAGGCAGGCTTCGCCCGGGAAGCTGCGCGGCGCCGGGTTCCATTGGCCGATGTGTTGCCGTTGCTCGGCGGCCGTGAGCATTGGCAGTTCACCGATGCGTTGCCGGGGGTCGGCAACGATGGCGTGCAGCAGGTTCAGCCAGTGCTCAGCCAGGCGTTGCACGGTGCTGGCGTCGAACAAGTCAGTGGCATAGGTCAACGCCGCACCGAGTTCACCCTCGGCTTCCAGGGTGTCGAGGGTCAGGTCGAACTGGGCGGTCTGGCTTTCCCAGTCCTGGGCCTTGATGACCAGCCCGGGCAACGCCGGCAGTGCCTGGCGAGCAACACTCTGGTGGTTGTACAGCACCTGGAACAACGGGCTGTGGCTCAGGTTGCGCTCAGGCCGCAGTGCCTCGACCAGTTGCTCGAACGGCAGGTCCTGATGGGCCTCGGCACCGATGGCCGCCTGTTTGACCTGCGCCAGCAACGCACTGAAACGCTGCTGCGGATCGACCTCGGCCTTGAGCACCTGGGTGTTGACGAAAAAGCCGATCAGCCCTTCGGTCTCCACCCGGTTGCGGTTGGCGATGGGCACGCCGACACGAATGTCCGACTGGCCGCTGTAGCGATGCAGCAAGGCCTGGAACGACGCCAGCAAGACCATGAACAACGTGCTGCCTTCGCGCTGGGCCAGTTGTCGCAGCTGTTGACCCAAGGCCTGGGGCAGGTCGATAGCCAGGCGTGCGCCGGCAAAGCTCTGCCGGGGCGGGCGCGGCCGGTCGGTGGGCAGCGCCAGCAACGGCTGCTCGCCCCCCAGCACATCGGTCCAGTACGCCAGTTGCCGTTCCCACTCGCCGGCGTCCATCCACTGACGCTGCCACACCGCGTAATCGGCATACTGGATCGGCAGCTCGGCCAATGCCGGGGCCTCACCCTGGCTGTACGCGGCATAACCCTGGATCAGTTCCTGCACCAGCAATTGCATCGACCAGCCATCGGAAACGATGTGGTGTTGGGTCAGCACCAGCACATGCTCGTCGGCCGCCACCCGCAGCAGGCCGACCCGCAGCAGCGGGCCGTTTTGCAGGTCGAATGGCTGGGCGATCTGCTGGCGGACGAAGGCCTGGATCTGTTCATTGCCGCCGTCGAGAACCTGCGCAATCACCACCGGGCTCATCTGCTCGTGAATGACTTGGAACGCTTGCTCATCGACCTGGACGAAGGTAGTGCGCAGGCTCTCGTGGCGCTGCACCAGGGCGGCGAAACTCCGTTGCAAGGCCTGCAGGTCCAGGGCGCCCTGAATTCGCAGCGCCGCCGGAATGTGGTACGCCACACTGTGGGGCTCCATCTGCCAGAGGAACCACTGGCGTTGCTGGGCGTAAGACAGTGGCAATTGCGCCGGGTCCCGGGAAAGACGCGGGATGCTCGCCGGCCGCGCCACGTCGCTGTCCACCAGCGCGGCCACACAGGCCTCAAGGCTGGCGTTCTCGAACAACTGGCGCAGTTGCAGGTTCAGGCCGAGGGCCTGGCGAATGCGCGAGACCATCTGTGTCGCCAGCAGCGAATGGCCGCCCAGTTCGAAGAAGTTATCGCGCAAGCCGACCCGCTCCACCTTGAGCACGTCCTGCCAGATCGCCGCGATCTGTTGTTCCAGTTCACTTTGCGGTGCCACGTAATC
Source organism: Pseudomonas sp. NFACC14 (assembly GCF_900106885.1). Classification (NCBI taxonomy): domain Bacteria; kingdom Pseudomonadati; phylum Pseudomonadota; class Gammaproteobacteria; order Pseudomonadales; family Pseudomonadaceae; genus Pseudomonas; species Pseudomonas sp. NFACC14. The sequence continues at coordinate 29,946 of NZ_FNOA01000021.1, read as the reverse complement.
CTGCTGGACCTGGCTGGCGTCGGCGGTGGGCAAGGCCTTGCGGTCGAGCTTGCCGTTGGCGGTCAGCGGCCATTGCTCGAGGAACAGCAGGTGCGTCGGCACCATGTAGTCCGGCAGATCGGCCTTGAGCTGGGCCTTGATCCGGTCACGCAAACCGGCTTGCTCCTCGCGGGGATCTGCCGGGATCACATAGCCCACCAGTTGCTGGCCGCTCGGCCCTTCCTGGGCCAGTACCAGCGCTTCGCGCACCGCCGCCAGGGCGTTCAGGCGCGCTTCGATCTCGCCCAGTTCGATGCGGAACCCGCGGATTTTCACTTGATGGTCGATACGACCGACGTACTCGATCACGCCATCGCTGCGGTACTGCGCCAAGTCGCCGGTGCGATACAAGCGCGCACCGCTGTCGCCGAACGGATCGGGGATGAAGCGCAACGCGGTGAGGTCGCCACGCTTCAGGTAACCCCGGGCCAGGCCGGCGCGACCGACGTACAGTTCACCGATGCAGCCCTTCGGCACGGGGTTGAGGTCGCCGTCCAGCAGGTACCACGACAGGTCGGCAATCGGCTCGCCAATCGGGCTGCTGGCGTCCTGTTCCAGGTCCGCCAGCGACAGCGGACGGTAGGTCACGTGCACGGTGGTTTCGGTGATGCCGTACATGTTGATCAGTTGCGGGGCCGCGTCGCCGTACTTGTCGAACCACGGGCGCAGGGATTTGATGTCCAGCGCCTCGCCGCCGAACACCACGTAGCGCAAAGCGTTGGCCCGGTTATCGGCGCAGGCTTCGTGCATCAACTGCTTGAAGGCCGACGGCGTCTGGTTCAGCACCGTCACCCCGGCCTCACAGAGCAGTTCGTGGAACTGCTGCGGTGAACGGCTGACGTCGTAGGGCACGATCAACAGTTCGCCACCGTGGAGCAAGGCGCCGAAGATTTCCCACACCGAGAAGTCGAACGCGTAGGAATGGAACAGGCTCCAGACGTCCTGCGGACCAAACTGGAACCACGGCTCGGTGGCCTCGAACAGGCGCAGCACGTTGTGGTGCGGCAGCAAGGTGCCTTTCGGATTACCGGTGGAACCGGAGGTGTAGATCACGTAGGCGAGGTTCGCCGCATCCATCACCACGTGAGGATCGCTGTCGGCGAAGGCGCTGACGTCGGCGTCCAACAGCAGCGTCTGCACGCCGTCCGGCACTGGCAATTGATCGACCAGGGCCGCTTGGGTCAGCAGCAAGCGAATGCCGCTGTCCTGCATCATGTAGGCCAAACGATCCTGGGGATAAGTCGGGTCCAGCGGCATATAGGCACCGCCGGCCTTGAGGATTGCCAGCAGGCCCACCAGCATGTCGAAACCACGCTCGGCGGCCAATCCCACCAGCACATCCGGGCCGACGCCGTGGGCGATCAACTGATGGGCGCGGCGGTTGGCCTGAGCGTTGAGCTCGCCGTAGGTCAGGGTTTGGGCATTGCAACGCAAGGCGATGGCATCGGGGCGCCAGCGCGCTTGTTCGGCGATGCGCTGATGCAGGCACGCCTCGCCCGGGAAGCTGTTCGGCGCCGGGTTCCATTGGCCGATGTGTTGCCGTTGCTCGGCGGCCGTCAGCAGCGGCAGTTCACCGATGCGTTGCCGGGGGTCGGCGACGATGCCGTGCAGCAGGTTCAGCCAGTGTTCGGCCATGTGTTGCACGGTGCTGGCGTCGAACAGGTCGGTGGCGTAGCTCAGGGATGCGACCAGCTCACCGTCGGTCTCGTGGGTGTCGAGGGTCAAGTCGAACTGGGCGGTGTGGGAACGCCAATCCAGGCTCTCGACCTGCAACCCCGGCAGTTGCAGGGCTTGAGCCGCGCCGCTGCTCTGGTGGTTGAACATCACCTGGAACAGCGGGCTGTGGCTCGCCTGTCGCTGCGGCGCCAGTGCCTGCACCAACTGCTCGAACGGCAGGTCTTGATGGGCTTGCGCCCCCAGCGAAGCCTGCTTGACCTGGGCCAGCAATTGCTCGAAAGGCAGGTCACCCCGCACCTGGGCATTGAGCACCTGAGTGTTGACGAAAAAGCCGATCAGGCCCTCGGTTTCCGGGCGGTTGCGGTTGGCGACCGGTACACCGACGCGGATGTCCGACTGGCCGCTGTAGCGGTGCAACAAGGCCTGGAACGACGCCAGCAAGACCATGAACAGCGTCGAGCTTTCGCGCTGAGCCAAGTGCTTCAGGCCCTGGGTCAGCCCGGCGTCGAAGCGCAGGTCCAGGCGTGCGCCGCGATGGCTCTGCACCGCCGGGCGCGGGCGGTCCGTCGGCAACGGCAGGACTTCGCCGCCATCGCCCAGCCGTTCGGTCCAGTAGGCCAGTTGCCGCTCCAGCTCGCCGGCCTCCATCCATTTGCGCTGCCAGATCGCATAGTCGGCGTACTGGATCGGCAAGGCTGCCAGGGTCGGCGCCTGACCGCTGCGGTGGGCGGCATAGAGCTGGACCAGGTCGTTGACCATGATCCGAGCGGACGCGCCATCGCAAATAATGTGGTGCTGGGTCAGCACCAGCACATGGTCGTCCGCTGCCAGTTGCAGCAACTTGACCCGCAGCAGTGGCCCTTGTTGCAGGTCGAACAGCCCGGCGATTTCATCATCGATCAGGGCTTTGAGCGCGGACTCGTCCAGCAACACCTCCGGCTCGATCGCCAGGCTCAAACGCGCCTGCACCACTTGTCGGGGCCCTTGCGCGCTGTCGACGAACACCGTGCGCAGCACGTCATGACGGGCCAGCAAGGCATCGAAGCTGCGTTGCAGCGCGGGCAGGTCGAGGGCGCCTCGCAGGCGCAGCGCCGTGGGCACATGGTAGGCGGCGCTGTGGCGGTCCAGTTGCCAGAGGAACCACTGGCGCTCCTGAGCGTAGGACAGGTCGAGGGTCTCGAACTCGTCGCGCATCGCCGGGATCGGCAACGTCGCCAGGCTCATGTTTTTGCTGTGCAGCTTGTGCAGGAACGCTTGCCGTTGGGCGAGCGGTAAACGGATGAATCGCTGAACCAGAGACAGGTTATCGAGCTGAGTCATTCAAAGGGTCTCCAGGTCTGCCAGGAAGTCATGCATCTCACTCAGGTCTGCGCTGGAGTGAGGGGTCAGGTGGGCCGCCAGTTGTGCGGCGTAGTCGGCCAGGGACGTGGTGCTGAACAGCAAGTCCAGGGGCACCGCGGCGCCCTGTTCCATTTGCAGGCGCGCCGTCGCTTGCGTCGCCAGCAGGGAATGCCCACCCAGCTCAAAGAAGTTATCGTCGCGCCCTACCCGTTCGAGCTTGAGCACGTCTTGCCAGATGTCGGCGATGCTCTGTTCGAGCGCGCCTTGTGGCGCCACGTAGGCACGCAGCAGTTGCTGGGCGTCCGGCAGCGGCAGGGCCTTGCGGTCGAGCTTGCCGTTGGGGGTCAACGGCAAGCGTTCGAGCAGCAGCCAGTGCGCCGGCATCATGTAGTCGGGCAGCAAGGGCGCGAGCTGCGCCTTGAGGGCTTCGCGCAGGGCCGTGGGTTCGGCAGTCTCTGGATCGGTGGCCACCAGGTACGCCACCAACTGCAGGCCGCCCGGCCCGGGTTGTGGCACCACCACGGCTTCGCGGATCGCTTCCTGGGCCAGCAGGCAGGCTTCGATTTCCCCCAGTTCGATGCGGAAGCCGCGGATCTTCACCTGATGGTCGACCCGGCCGATGTACTCGATCACGCCGTCGCCACGCTGGCGCGCCAGGTCACCGGTGCGGTACACCCGCGTGCCATTGCCGAACGGGTCCGGCAGGAATCGCTCGGCGGTCAGCGCCGCCCGGTCGTGATAACCCCGGGCCAGGCCGTCGCCGCCAATCAACAGTTCGCCGATCAGCCCGACCGGGTTCGGCGCGAAATGATCGCCGACGATGTACAGCGACGTGTTGGCGATCGGCCGGCCGAGGTACGGCACGCGTTGCTCTTGAGTCAAGCGGTAGGCCGCCGACCAGATGGTGGTTTCGGTCGGGCCATACAGGTTCCAGACCTCGCCGGCGACATCGAGCAACCGCTCGGCCAGGTCTTCGGCCAACGCCTCGCCACCGCACAGGCATTTGCGCCCGGCCAACAGACCGGACGCCGGGTGGTCGAGCAACATGCGCCAGGTCGAGGGCGTGGCCTGGACCACGCTGACCTGTTGCCGGTCGATGGTCTTGAGCAGCGCCTCGGGGTCGTGGGCGCTCTGCTTGTCCACCAGCACCACGCAGGCACCGCTCAACAGTGCGCCGTAGAGTTCCAGGCCGAAGATGTCGAACGAGAACGTGGTCAGCGACAGCACCCGGTCACGGGCGGCGATGCCCGGTTCACGGGCCATGCTGGCGACAAAATTCACCAGTGCCCCATGACGCACCATCACGCCCTTGGGCTTGCCCGTGGAACCCGAGGTGTAGATGGCGTAGGCCAGGTGCTCCGCATCCAAGCCCGCCGCCGGCGCCTCGCCGGCATAACCGTCGAGCCAGTCACCCTCCTGGTCCAACACCAAAGTATTCACACCACCACCGGTCCCTGTGGGAGCGAGCCTGCTCGCGATGGCGTCAGCACATTCAACATCGCCATTGACTGAACCACCGCTATCGCGAGCAGGCTCGCTCCCACAGAACTGGTCGAGCAATGAACGTTGGGTCAGCAGCAGCTCGATGCCGCTGTCTTCGATCATGTAGGCCAGGCGATCCTGGGGGAACGCCGGATCCAGCGGCAGGTAGGCGCCACCGGCCTTGAGGATCGCCAGCAAAGCGACAATCATGTCCAGGCCACGCTCCAGCGCCACACCGACCAACTGATCGGGCCCCACGCCCTGTTCGATCAAACAATGGGCCAGGCGGTTGGCCCGGACATTGAGTTCGCCATAGCTCAGCACCTGATCGGCGAACACCAGCGCCGTGGCATCCGGCGTCTGCCGGGCCTGGGCCTCGAACAGCCGATGGACGCAGTGCGCCTGGGGATATTCCGCCGTGGTGGCGTTCCAGCCTTGCACGTGCTGGCGGGTTTCGCCCTCGTCGAGCACGCTCAGTTCGCCCAGGGGCCGTTGCCCGGCGTCGATCATTTGCAGCAGCAAGCGTTGCAGGTGCACGCCGATCTGCTCGACCGAGGCTTCGGTGAAACGCGCGCACTGGTAGCTGAACTGCACCGCCAGCTCGGCACCGAGGCTGACCAGCAGGGTCAGCGGATAGTTGGTCTGTTCCAAGTTGTCCACGGCACCGAAACGCAAGCCCTCAGGCGCACCGTGTGCCAAGGCTTCGGAAATCGGGTAGTTCTCGAAGACCAGGATGTTGTCGAACAAGGCTTCGCCGCCCAGGCCGGCCCAGCGCTGGATGTCGAACAGCGCCGTGTGCTCGAACTCGCGCAAGGCCAGGTTCTGCGCCTGGACGCTGTGCAGCCAGTCGCCCAGGTCCTGCTCCGGACGCGGGCTGGCAATGACCGGCAAGGTGTTGATGAACAGGCCGATCTGGCCCTCGACGCCCACCAGGTCCGCCGGCCGCCCCGCCACCGTCGCGCCGAACGCCACACTGGCCTTGCCGGTGTAGCGTTGCAACAGCAACAGCCATGCCGCTTGCACCAGGGTGTTGACGGTGACTTTGGCCTCGCGGGCGAACTCGGCCAGGCGTTGGGTCTGCATCCCATCCAACTGCATGCGGTGATGGCCGTACAGCGTCGCCGGGACGTCCTGTGCCGGGCGCGCAAACGCCTGGGCCAGGCGCACCGGCTCATCCAGCGTGCGCAGCTGTTGCGTCCAGAAGCCCTCGCCGAGGCGCGCGTCCTGGCGTTGCAGCCAGGCGATGTAATCGCGATAACGGCCAGCCGGGCGTGCCACGCTGTCGCCGCGGTAGTGCTGCAACACTTCGCCGAGCAACTGCGCACTGCTCCAGCCATCCATCAGGATGTGATGGTTGGTGTAGATCAGGTGATGTCGATCCGTGCCGGTGCGCACCAGTACCAGGCGCATCAACGGTGCCTGGGTCAGGTCCACACCTTGGGCCCGTTCTTCATCGGCGAGGGTTTGCAAGGCGTCGTCGATATCCGTCCGCCCGTTCCAGTCCAGCACACGGAACGGCACCTCGACCTGACGCAGGACGATTTGCACCGGCTGCTCCAGGTCGCCCTGCCAGAAGAACCCGGTGCGCAGAATGTCATGGGCATCGACCACCGCCTGCCAAGCGGCGCGGAAGCGCTGCGGATCGACACCCTCCACGTCAAGGCGCATCTGGTTGATGTAATCGCCACTGCCGTGGCCGAGCAAGGAATGAAACAGCATGCCCTGTTGCATCGGCGACAGCGGGTAGATGTCGTCGACAGCCTGAGGTGCTCGGACCAATGTGTCCAATTGCGCCTGGGACAGCCGCGCCAGCGGGAAGTCCGACGGCGTCACGCCATGGTGCTGGCTGTCGCAGCAATGGCGGATGAGCGCGGTGAGTTCTTGCAGGTAGTCATCGGCCAGGCGCTGGATCGTCGCGACGTTGAACAGGTCGCCACTGAAGGTCCAGCTCAAGTCCAGCTCGCCGCCGAAGACTTTGCCGTCCAGCGCCAGCGGGCTGCCCAGCGGGCCCTGCATGTTCAACTCTTCGCCGCCATGCTCGGCGGTGGGCACGAACAGGGCATCGTCAGCCGCCGCGAAACTGCCGTCGAACTGGCCGAGGTAGTTGAAGGTCAGTTGCGGCGTTGGCAAGGCCTGCAACGCATGCCGTGCCGGCGCATCGCCCAGGTGTGCCAAGGCACCGAAACCGATGCCCTTGTGGGGGATGGCGCGCAGCTGTTCCTTGATCTGCTTCAGCGAAGCACCGAGTTCGGCAGCGGGTGTGAGGCGGGCCGGGAACAGGCTGGTGAACCAGCCGACCGTGCGGGTCAGGTCGATGTGTTCGAACAGTTCTTCACGGCCATGGCCTTCGAGTTGCACCAGCACACTGTCGCCGCCGGTCCAGCGCACCATCACCCGCGCCAGGGCGGTGAGCAACAGGTCATTGACCTGGGTGCGATAGGCCGCCGGGGCTTGCTGCAACAGTTGCCGGGTGAGGGACTTGTCCAATGACGTGCGGACAGTCATGGCCTGAGCCTGTTGCCGCCCGCCCTGGGGGTTATCCCATGGCAACGCCGTGGAGGCGCCTTGCAACTGTTGCTGCCAGAAACCCAGTTCGGCCTGCAAGGATGCGCTGCGAGCATAGCCCTGCAACGCTTCGGTCCAGGCTTTGATCGCGCTGGTCTTGGCCGGCAACTGCACGGTGGCGCCGGTCAGTGCCTGCCGATAGGCCGTCTGCAAATCTTCGACGAGGATCCGCCAGGACACCCCGTCGACCACCAGGTGATGCACGATCAGCAGCAAACGCTGGGTGCCATCGGCGAGGTTCGCCAGCACCGCGCGAATCAGCGAGCCGCCGTCCAGTTGCAGGCTGCGCTGGGCCTGATCGCCCAGGGCTTGCAGCGCGGCAAGATCGGCGACGTCGGCTTGCCAGACAACCCCGTCGGCCACCCCGTCACGGTAGCGCGCCGTCCAGCCTCCGGCCTGCTCGATGAAGGCCAGGCGCAGGCTGTCGTGGTGCGCGACCAGGGCATCCAAGGCCTGCTCCAGCACCTGCGCATCCAGCGCTTGGGTCGGCTTGAGCATCACCGACTGGTTCCAGTGATGACGGTCAGGAATCGCCTGGGCGAAGAACCACTGGTGAATCGGCAGCAGCGCCGTTTCGCCGGTGACCGGTCGTTGGTCGATCGCGTGCAGCGCTGCGCCCGTCTGGGCCACCGCCGCCAGCGCCTCGATGGTCTGGTGCTGGAACAAGTCCTTGGGAGTGAAGTGGATACCGGCCTGGCGAGCACGGCTGACCACCTGGATCGAGACGATGGAATCGCCGCCCAGTTCGAAGAAGTTGTCCCGCAGGCCCACTTGCGCAAGCTTGAGCACGTCCTGCCAGATCGACACCAGTTGCTGTTCCAACGGGCTGCGCGGTGCCACGTAGGTTCGCTGCAATTGGCTGACGTCGGGCTTGGGCAGGTTCTTGCGGTCGAGCTTGCCGTTGGGGGTCAGCGGCAGGCGTTCGAGCAGCAGTAGATAGGCCGGGACCATGTGCGCCGGCAAAGTCGCCTTGAGCTGGTCACGCAAGTGTTCGGCGAAAGCCTCACCCACGGATTCATCGGCCACCACATAGGCAACCAGACGCTTGCCACTGCCGGCAGCCCCTTCCTGGGCCACCACCACCGCTTCGCGAACGCCCTTGAGGGCTTGCAGGCTGGCTTCAACTTCACCCAGTTCGATGCGGAAGCCGCGGATCTTCACCTGGTTGTCGATGCGGTCCAGGTAATCGAAGGTGCCATCGACGCGTTGGCGCACCAGGTCGCCGGTGCGGTAGAGCAAGCCGCCGCTGCGGCTGAAGGGGTCGGCGACAAACCGTTCGGCCGTCAGGCCCGGACGGTTCAGGTAGCCCCGCGCCAGCCCGGTGCCGCCCAGGTACAGTTCACCGGCCATGCCCTGGGGCAACAGGTTCAAGTCGGCGTCGAGCACGTAGGCGCTGCGGTCGCCGATGCGGCTGCCGATGGGTGCATAGGCAGCGCCACACACCACGTCGCGGCCGGCCTTCCAGATCAACGGGGTGACCACGGTTTCGGTCGGGCCGTAGCCGTTGATGATGAAGTCCGGATCGAGGGCGCGCTTGACCCGTTCGAAACTGGCATTGGGCACCGCATCGCCGCCGAAGCAATAGATGCGCACTTTCGGCGGGTTGCCCTCGCGCTCGGCGTGCTCAGCCAGTTGTTGCAGGTACACCGGCGGGAACGCCACCACGGTCACGCCGTGCTCGCGCATCGCGTTGTAAGTCTGCTCCGGGGTCCACAGGCTGTCGTCACGGATCAGCAGCGAAGCGCCGTGGGTCAGGCTGGTGAGCCAGCGTTCGTGGGCACCGTCGAAGGCGAAGGACATGAAATGGAATTCGCAATCGCTGCTCTGCATTTCATAGCGCTCACCGATGGCCTGGCAGTGCATCGCCAGGGGACCGTGGGCCACGCTCACGCCTTTGGGGTTGCCGGTGGAGCCGGAGGTGTAGATCACGTAGGCCAGGTTCTGCGGATCGACCTGAACGGACGGCGCCTCCGGAGGTTGCAGGCTCAAGTCCAGGCGATCGAGTTCCAGCACCTGGGCGGCACCGTCCAGGGGCAACTGCGCCGACACCCGGGAATCGGTGAGCAACAACGCCAGCCCCGAATCCTCGACCAGGTACGCCAGGCGTTCCCGTGGGTAACGGGTGTCCAACGGCACGTAGGCCGCGCCGGCCTTGAGCACCGCCAGCAGCGCGACGATCACCCCTTCGCTGCGCGGCAGGGCCACGCCAACCCGGGTTTCCGGGGCCACGCCACGGGCAATCAAGGCGTGGGCCAACTGGTTGGCGCGCCGATCGAGGTCGCCATAGCTGAAACGCTGGCCGTCGAAGATCACCGCCGTGGCGTGGGGCTTGAGCGCCGCCAGATCGGCGATGCGCTGGTGCACGGCGATGTCGGTCGGGTACGGCTGCGGATGGTTGGCGGCCTGTTGCCGGGCCTGTTCCTCGACGCTGACCAGGGCGATTTGCCCGAGGTTGCGCGCCGCCGACTCGGCGAAGCGCTCCAACAACTGCAACAGCTGCGCGCTGATGCCGTCGATGGCCGCCGGGCTGAAATGCGCCCGGTCGAAACTGTAGTGCAGCGCCAGCGTCTCGCCGAGGGTCACTGCCACGCTCAACGGGTAATGGGTTTGCTCCAGGTGGCTGACTTCGCCAAACACCGCGCCCTGCCCGGCGCCTTCTGCCAGGGCCTGGGCAATCGGGTAGTTCTCGAACACCAGGATGTTGTCGAACAGCGCCTCGCCGCCCTGGCCGGCCCAGCGCTGGATATCCGCCAACGGCGTGTGCTCGAACTCCCGCAAGCTCAGGTTCTGTGCCTGCACGGCTTGCAGCCAGGCACCGACCGACTGGTCCGGACGTGGCGCGGCGATCACCGGCAAGGTGTTGATGAACAGGCCGACCTGCTGCTCGATGCCCGGCAGATCCGCCGGACGCCCGGCCACGGTGGCACCGAAGGCGACGCTGTCATGGCCGGTGTAGCGCTGCAGCAGCAACAGCCACGCCGCTTGCACCAGGGTGTTGAGGGTGACCTTCTGTTGGCGGGCGAACTGCTCCAAGGCCTGGGTGCGGGTCGCGTCCAGGGTCTGGAAATGATCGCCATGGCCGCTGTGGATTTCGCTGGCGGACATGACGCGCGCCAACCGCGTCGGCTCTTGCAGGGTGGCCAACTGACCGGTCCAGAACGTCTCGCTCAGTTGAGCGTCCTGGCGTTGCAGCCAGGCGATGTAGTCGCGGTAACGCCCGGCATTGGCCTTGGGCAAGCGACCGCTGTAGCGCTGCAATACCTCACCTAGCAATTGGGCATTGCTCCAGCCGTCCATCAGGATGTGGTGATGGGTGTAGATCAAGTGCCAGCGCTCGGCCTCGGTCTGCACCAGCACCAGGCGCAGCAACGGTGCCCGGGCCAGGTCGAAGCCCTGCCGGCGCTCGGCGGCGGCGCGTTCATCCAGGGCTTCGCTGAGATTGTCGCGTTCACGCCAATCCAACCGCGTGAACGGCAACTCGACCTGACGATGAACGATCTGCAACGGTTGTTCGAGCTCGCCCTGCCAGACAAAACCACTGCGCAGGATGTCCTGGGCGTCGAGGGTGGCCTGCCAGGCATCGGCGAAGCGCTGTGGATCGAGGCCCTGCACGTCCACACGCAACTGGTTGATGTATTCCCCTGCCGCCTGCTCGTACAAGGTGTGGAACAGCAAGCCCTGCTGCATGGGCGACAGCGGATAGAGGTCGTCCAACTGCCCGGCGGCCACCGGCAGGCTGTCGAGTTGCGCCTGGCTGATGCGGGCCAGGGGGAAGTCCGATGGCGTGGCCTGTGGCGTTTCCAACGTGCAGCAGTGTTCGATCAACGCCCTCAGTTCAGCGAGGTAGTCAGCGGCCAGTGTCTCGATGGTCTGCTGCTTGAACATCCGCTCGCTGAACCCCCAGTTCAGGGACAGCTCGCCGCCATAGACCTGGCCTTCCACCGTCAACCAATTCGCCAGCGGTGCCCGGGCATGTTGCGCCGCGCCACTGCCTTCGCCAGAGGGAACAAACAGCGCACCGTCGTCGAACTGCCGGTCGAACTGGCCCAGGTAGTTGAAGGTGATGCGCGGCGCCGGCAAGGCCGCCAGTTCGGCACGCACCGCCGGTTCGCCCAGGTAGCGCAGCACGCCATAACCCAGGCCCTTGTCCGGCACGGCGCGCAGTTGTTCCTTGATGGCCTTGACCGACGCACTCAATGCCGGCGCCGGGCTGAGGCTGACCGGGAACAGGCTGGTGAACCAGCCGACGGTACGGGTCAAGTCAACGCCATCGAACAGCGCTTCACGGCCATGGCCTTCGAGCTGGATCAGCGTGCTGTCCTGGCCGGTCCAGCGGCACACCGTACGGGCCAGGGCCGTCAGCAGCAGGTCATTGACCTGGGTGCGATAGGCCTTGGGCGCCTGTTGCAGCAGTTGGCGGGTCTGTTCGGCGTCCAGTCGCACTTGCACCTTGCGCTCGTCACACGCCAGCAGCAGGCGCTCGGGGTAATCACACGGCAAGCCGTTGCCGGCCGGCGCATGACCTTGGGCGCGCCAGTAATCGAGGCTGACCATGAAGCCATCGAGATGCCCGTGCAGGTGCGCGGCCCATTGTCCATAAGCGCTGGTCTTGGCCGGCACCTGGATCGCCTGGCCGGCCTGCAGTTGGCGGTAGAACTGCTGCAGATCGTCCAGCAGCACGCGCCAGGAAACACCGTCCACCACCAGGTGATGGATCGCCAGCAACAAGCGCTGGCTACCGTCGACCATATCCACCAGCAACGCCCGCAACAGTGGCCCGTCTTCCAGGTCGAGGCTGCGCTGGGCGTCGTCGCACAGGGCGTTGAGTTGTTCGACCGAGGTCGCCTGGCGCTGCCACAACACACTGGCCGCCGACGGCTCGGCATAGGCTTGCTGCCATTGGCCGTTCACCTGGGCAAAGCGCAGGCGCAGGCTGTCATGGTGCTCAGCCAAGCAGGCCAGGGCCGAGGCCAATGCCACGGCATCGAGGTGTTCGCCCGGTACCAGCAGCAGCGACTGGTTCCAGTGTTGCCGCTCGGGAATGTCGCGCTCGAAGAACCACTGCTGCACCGGCGTCAACGGCACCGCGCCGCGTGCCAGGCCCTGATCGATCGCCTGGCTGTCGCCCTGGCGCGCTACGAGCGCCAGGCTGCGCAGGGTCTGGTGCTGGAACAGGGCCTTGGGGTTGAGCACGATTCCGGCTTGCCGCGCACGGCTGACCACTTGCATGGCGACGATGGAATCACCGCCCAGCTCGAAGAAGTTGTCTTCCAGGCCGATGCTGCCGAGGTTCAACACGTCCTGCCAGATCGCCGCCAGGGCTTTTTCCATTGGGCTGTGGGGCGCAACGAATTCACGCTGCTGTTCGCTGCCGTCAATGGCCGGCAACGCCTTGCGATCGAGCTTGCCGTTGGGAGTCAGCGGCAGTTGCGGGAGGAATACCAGATAGGCCGGCACCATGTAGTCCGGCAGGTGTTCGCGCAGGGCGGTCTTGAGGGCTTCGCGCAATTGCACCTGGGCGTCGGCCTCGGTCAGCACCGCAGCCTCGCGCGGGACGATGAAGGCCGCCAGTTGCTGGCCGTGCTCGCCGTCCTGGGCCAGCACCGCCAATTCGCGCACCTGGGGTTGTTGCAGCAGGCGCGCTTCGATTTCCCCCAGTTCGATACGGAAGCCGCGGACCTTGACCTGATGGTCGATGCGACCGACGTATTGCAAGGCGCCGTCGGCCTGGTAGCGAGTCAGGTCGCCGGTGCGGTACAGGCGTTCGCCGGTTGTGGAAAACGGGTTGGGCACGTACTTCTCGGCGGTCATCGCGGCACGGCCGAGGTAACCGCGGGTGATGCCCGCACCGCTGAGGTACAGCTCCGCCGAGACGCCTTGGGGCACCGGTTGCAGGTCGGCGTCCAGCAGATAGCTGGCGGTGTGCTTGAGGGGCCGGCCGATGTTCGCCGTGCCGCCGGCGGTGCGTCGGGTCCAGGTGGAATAGGTAGTGTCTTCCGAGGGGCCGTAGAGGTCGTAGATATGCTCTACTCCCTGTGGGAGCTCTGCTCCCACAGGCTCAACCCCACAGGAGGGGTGTGGTTGGTACAGCGCATCCACCAGGCTTTGTTTCAGTGGCTCACCGGCGAGGTTGATGATGCGAACGCTGGCCGGGATCTCGCCGCTGCGCTGCAACGCGGCAATCGCCGAGGGCACGGTGTTGATCAGTCGTACCTGATCCCGAGCCGGCAATTGCGGCAACTCCAGGGCATTGCGGGCGATGATCAGCGAGCCGCCGTTGGCCAGGGTCACGAACAGTTCCCACACCGACAGATCGAAGCACACCGACGTGGAGGCGAGTACGCCCTGGATGTCGTCGCGGCTGTAGACCGATCGGGACCAATCGATCAGCGCCAGCACGTTGCGATGGGCAATCGCCACGCCCTTGGGGTTGCCGGTGGAGCCGGAGGTGTAGATCACGTAGGCGAGGTTGTCTGGCGTGACGCGGGTGACCGGTGCACTGAGTGGGTACTGCCCCAGCTCGAGCCGATCCAGCATCAGCACGGCGGTTTCGGCCGGCACGTCCAGCGTCGCCGCCACCGCCTGTTCAGTCAGCAAGACCCGGGCGCGGCTGTCGTCGAGCATGTAGGCCACGCGCTCGGCCGGGTAGTCCGGGTCCAGCGGCACGTAGGCGCCGCCGGCCTTGAGCACCGCCAGCAAGGCGATCAGCAACTGCTCGGAGCGCGGCATCGCCACGCCCACGCGCACTTCCGGGCCCACGCCCAATTCGATGAGTTTATGGGCCAGGCGATTGGCGCGGCCGTCGAGTTCGCTGTAGCTCAGTCGGATGTTGGCGAAGGTCACCGCCAGTGCATCCGGCGCAGCCTGGGCCTGGCGGGCGATCATCTGGTGGATGCACAGCGCCTGGTCGAACGGCGCATCCACCGGGTTCCAGTCATGGATCAGGCGCTGGTACTCATCGGCTTCCAGCAGCGGCAATTCACCGACGAGCGCGCGGCTGTCGGCGACCATGCCGTGCAGCAGCCGTGTCCAGTGCCGGGCCATGCGCTCGACCGTGGCGGCATCAAACAGATCGTTGGCGTAGGTCAGCGCCGCATGCAGTTTGCCGGCCTTTTCCAAGGTGTCGAGGGTCAGGTCGAACTGCGTGGTGCGGCCCTGCCATTCCAGCATCGACAACTCCAGCCCCGACGCCGTGCGGAGGCTGGCGATGTCGGCCACTTGTGGCTGGTGGTTGTACATCACCTGGAACAGCGGTGTATGGCTGAGGCTGCGCTCCAGTTTCAGGGCTTCCACCAACCGTTCGAACGGCAGGTCCTGATGGGCCTGGGCGCCGAGGGCGGCTTCCTTGACCGTGCGCAGCAACTCATCGACACGGGTCTGGCCGCCGAACTCGGTGCGCAATACCTGGGTGTTGACGAAGAAGCCGATCAGCCCTTCGGTTTCGGCGCGGTTGCGGTTGGCGATGGGCACGCCGACGCGGATATCGGTGTGGCCGGTGTAGCGATGCAGCAGCACGTTGAACGCGCCGAGCAGGAGCATGAACAGGGTGATGTTGTGCTGCTGGGCAGTGGCGCGCAGTTGCTCGGCCAGTGCCGGCTCCACGGCGAACTCAAAGCGCGTGCCGCGATAGCTGGGCATCGCCGGGCGCGGGTGATCGATGGGCAGTTCCAGCACGGGATGCTCATCGCCCAGTTGCGCCTGCCAGTACTCGAGTTGACGCGCCTGCTCGCCAGCTTCCAGCCAGCGGCGTTGCCACAGGGCGTAGTCGCTGTACTGGATCGGCAAATCGGCCAGTTGCGGCACCACGCCTGCTTCATGGGCGTCGTAGCAGCGGATGAACTCGTCGATCAGTACGTTCATCGACCAGCCGTCGGAGACGATGTGGTGCAAGGTCAGCAGCAGCACATGTTCCCGCTCATCGAGGGTGAGCAATTCGACCCGCAGCAACGGGCCGCTGGACAAATCGAAAGGCTGCATCGATTGCGCTTCGGCAGCCTGGCGCACCGCCTGCTCGCGCTCGGCGGCCGGCAAGGCGCTGAAGTCCTGGCGCCCGATCGCCAGCGCTGCGTTGGAGGGGACTTGCAGCAGGCTGTCGTCGGCCTGGCGCTGGAACACCGTGCGCAGGGTTTCATGACGGGCCACCAGGCTGGCGAAGGCTTGCTCCAGGGCCGGCAGGTTCAACGCACCCTTGAGCCGCACCGCGCCCGGCAGGTTGTAGGCACCGCTGCCCGGCTCCAGTTGCCAGAGAAACCACATGCGCTGCTGGGCATAGGACAACGCCTGGCGATCCTCGGCCTCGACACCCCGGGGAATGGGAAAACCGCTGAACTCCACGCCCTCCTTGTCCAACGCGGCCAGGAACATCCGGCGCTTTTCCAGGGGCAACCCGATAAACCGGCGAGCAAGTTTCAAGGCGTCTTCAGCATTCATTTCTGGGGTATCCGGAATCAGTGGGCACAAGGCACAAAGGCAAGTAGTCCCTATGAAACGAATGCAAGCCGGAAAAATTAGCGTTTGGGAATTTGTGTCAGGAAGGGGGCAGGACGGAGATTTCGAGAATGATGCGGACCACTCCTGTGGGAGCGAGCTTGCTCGCGATAGCGCTGGGTCAGCTTGCTGTTCGCTGACTGACACGACGCCATCGCGAGCAAGCTCGCTCCCACAGAGGATGGATCACCCCAGCCAATGTGGGGAAGGCATTTGAATGAGCTGGGAATCCAATCAGGCGCTGATGGCCAACCCATGCCGCCGATGATGCACGCTCAACTGATCCTTGATCAGCCGCAGCACCTTGGCCTCGTGCTCGTGAATGAAGAAGTGCCCGCCCGCCAGCATGTCCACCGAGAAGCTGCCGGTGGTTTCCTGGCGCCAGCCCATCAGTTGCTCCGTGGTGGCCTTGTCGGCCGTGCCGCCGAACACATGCACCGGGCAGTCGAGCAGCGGCCGTTGCCGCGGCTGGAAGCGTCCGCACAACAAAAAATCAGCCCGCAGGATCGGCAGGGTCAGGGCCATCAGCTCTTCATTGGCCAGGATCTCCTCGCTCGTGCCGTTGAGGGTACGCAGTTGCTCGATCAACTCAGCGTCGGTTTTCGCCTTGGCGAAACCGCGGTCGTAGTCGGCCCGCATCGTCGGCGCCGCGGTGCCGGAGGCAAACAGCGCCACCGGTTCCGGACAGCCGAGCTCACGCAGGGCATGGGCGATCTCGCAGGCCAGCAGCGCGCCCAGGCTGTGGCCGAACAAGGCGTACGGGGCCTGGAGCGTCGGGTACAGTTCCCGCGCCAGTTGCATCGCCAACGGGCCCATGTCGGTGTGCAGCGGCTCGTCGAAGCGCGCCCCGCGTCCCGGCAACTCCACCGGTTGCACATGCAGCCATTGCGGCAACTTGCGCCGCCAGCGGCTGTACACCATCGCGCTGGCGCCGGAATAAGGCAGGCACAGCAGGGTCAGTTGGGTCACTGCGGTTTTCTCCGATCGGTCGTGTAGGAAAGATAACGAGATCGTAACCCACAAAATTAGTCAAAACCGTTACGTTCGCTCCATCTGCCCCATCCGACCTTATACTGGCGACCTCGACTCACTCCACTGCACAGGAGAACGCCATGGGCTGGTCCGCCAAGCAATACGTCACCTTCGAACAGGAACGTACCCGTCCGTCCCGGGACCTGCTCGCCGCCATTCCCCCCACACAGGCCCGTTCGGTGATCGACCTGGGGTGTGGCCCGGGCAATTCCACCGAACTGTTGGTGGAACATTTCAGCGGCGCCACGGTGCGCGGCCTGGACAGTTCCAGCGACATGGTCGACGCCGCACGCAAACGCTTGCCCGCCGTGGCGTTCGACACCGCGGACATCGGCCAATGGGATGAACCCGGGCCGTTCGACGTGATCTTCGCCAACGCCGTGCTGCAATGGCTGCCCGACCACGCCACCCTGCTGCCCTCGCTGATCGACAAACTCGCCCCCGGTGGCAGCCTGGCGATCCAGATGCCCGATAACCTGCAGCAGCCCTCCCACCGTTTGATGCGGGAAATCGCCACCAACGGTCCCTGGGCCAGCCAACTGGCCGGGGCGGCGGATTCGCGTACCGAGGTGGAGGATCCCAGCACCTATTACTCGATCCTCAAGCCCCACTGCAGCCGCGTCGACGTGTGGCGCACCACCTACCATCACCCCTTGGCCGGTGGCGCCCCAGGCGTGGTGGAATGGTTCAAGGGCAGCGGCTTGCGGCCGTTTCTCGAGCCGCTGGACGAGACGCAACGCGAGCAGTACCTGGCGCGCTATCTCAAGGCGATCGAGCAGGCTTATCCAGCCCTGGACGATGGGACCGTGCTGCTGCCGTTTCCCCGGGTATTCATGGTCGCGACGCGCTAGGGCGAGGGTCGATGAGGCAGCGACGAGGGCCTAAATTTCTGCTCCGGCCCCTCGTTACCTGCTAAGACCAAAAACCCGCAAGAGTGACCGCCGTGGACCTGCAAACCATCCTGGGCAAGCTGTTCGCCAATGCCGGCGCCGTTGGTATCGAAGGCGTCTTCCAATTCGTGTTCGGCCCGCACCAGGCGTACTGGTCCGAGGTCAAGGCCAGCAGCCGCACCGAGGCTGGCCGCCACACCCGCCCCGACGTCACCATCGAGGTGGCGGAGAAGGACTTCCTCGGGATCATGGCCGGCATGGCCAACGTGGAAGAACTGTTCGCTAGCGGTCGCCTGAAGATCGGCGGCAACATGGGCCTGGCGACGTTGCTGCCGCAGATCATCGACCATGCCCGGCATGGCGGTGGCGTGGTGGAAAAGGTCGACATGAACAAGCGCTACCCCACCCCACCACGCTTCAGCGAAAAGCTCACCGCCAGCCTGCCGACCCAACGCAGCGTGCAACGGCGGCCTCGCAGCGGGCTGTCGGTGCAGGAGTTTCGCGCCCAGTACCTGCCCCACGGCATTCCGCTGGTCATCAGCGACGCCTTGCAGGACTGGCCGTTGTTCAAGCTCAGCCGCGAAGAATCCCTGGTGCATTTTGCCGAACTGCAAGGCATCACCCGCCACGGCGACTACGTGAAGAAAACCTTCTCCACCGAGCGGGACTTTCGCTCCACGTCCATGGCCGACTTCATCGCCTCCCTCGACAGCCCGGCGGCCAAGGGCACCGACGACGAACCACCGGCCTACATGGGCAACAACATCCTGCCGGCGCGGCTGATGGAGCAGATCAAGCTTCCGCCCTACTTCGACCCGTCGCTGTTCATCCCACCGCGCATCTGGATCGGCCCCAAGGGCACCTTGACGCCGCTGCACCGCGACGACACCGACAACCTGTTCGCCCAAGTCTGGGGCCAGAAAATCTTCACCCTCGCCGCGCCTCACCACCGCGAAGCCCTGGGCACCTGGTCCACGGCTCCCCAAGGTGGGCTGGACGGCTGCGATTTCAACCCGGACGCGCCGGACTACCAACGCTTCCCCCACGCCCGGGACGTGACCTTCATGCGCGTGACGCTGGAGGCTGGGGATTTGCTGTTTTTGCCGGAAGGCTGGTTCCATCAGGTGGAGTCGGTGTCGACGTCGTTGTCGGTGAATTTCTGGGTGAATTCGGGGCGGGGTTGGTAGGAGCCAAAGGTTTTGTGTGCGGCTGGAATATGAAGACAGCTTCACCCAAGTGAACTCCACCCTCCTCACACCAGTCAGCAGGTAAGGCCCTCCATTCAAGGTGCTAGACCATGCAGATATCCCTCGCCCAACAGGTTGCCCTCGTCACCGGCGCCAGCTCCGGCATTGGCGCAGGCTCGGCCAGGGCGTTGGCCGACGCCGGAGCCGCGGTGGTGCTCAACTACCACTCCAGCGCCGGCCCGGCGCAAGACCTGGCCCGTGAAATCAACGCCAACGGCGGCCGCGCCATCGCCGTGGGTGCCGATGTGTCGAAGGAACACGAGGTCGAGCAGTTGTTCGCCCAAACCCTCGAAGCCTTTGGCACGCTGGACATCTTGGTGGCCAATTCCGGCCTGCAAAAAGACGCCGCCGTCGTCGACATGAGCCTGGAAGACTGGAACACCGTGATCGGCACCAACCTCACCGGCCAGTTCCTCTGTGCCCGCGCCGCCCTGCGGATCTTCAACCGCCAGGGCATTCGCCAGGGCGTGTCCCGGGCCGCCGGCAAGATCATCCACATGAGTTCGGTGCACCAGCGCATTCCCTGGGCCGGCCACGTCAATTACGCCGCGTCCAAGGGCGGTGTCGATCTGCTGATGCAGAGCCTGGCCCAGGAAACCAGCCACCAGCGCATCCGCATCAACAGCATCGCCCCCGGTGCCATCCGCACGGCGATCAATCGCGAAGCCACCGAGGGCGAGCAGGAGCAAAAGCTGCTGGAACTGATTCCCTACGGTCGCGTCGGCGATGTGGAGGACGTCGCCAACGCGGTGGTCTGGCTGGCCTCGGACTTGTCCGATTATGTGGTGGGTACCACGCTGTTCATCGATGGCGGGATGAGCCTTTACCCGGGGTTTCGTGGCAATGGCTGATCATGACGAACCGCAAAGCCCCATCGAAAACCACGGCATCATTGGCGACATGCGCACCGCCGCGCTGGTCAATGATCGCGGCAGTGTCGATTTTTTCTGCTGGCCGGAATTCGACAGCCCGTCGATCTTCTGCTCGCTATTGGACACTGCGCAAGCAGGCATTTTCCAGCTCGCGCCAGACCTGCCGGATGCCCGTCGCCAACAAATCTACCTGCCCGACACCAACGTCCTGCAAACCCGCTGGCTGAGCGACGGCGCCGTGGTGGAAATCACCGACCTGCTGCCCATCGGCGACAGCGAGGACGATCTGCCGGTGTTGATCCGCCGGGTGCGCATGACCATCGGCAGCGCGACGTTTCGCCTGCGCTGCGCGGTGCGTCACGACTATGCCCGGGCCGCCACCACGGCGCGCCAGGACGGTGCCCACATCTGTTTCGAGGCGCCGGGACAACCGAGCCTGCGCTTGTGCGCCGACCAGCCCATGACGCTGGACGGTAACGCAGCGGTGGCCGAGTTCACCCTTACCCAAGGCCAGAGCGCCGAGTTCCTGCTGGGCGGCATCGACGACCCCCGCCTTCAGGACGACGTCAGCACGATATGCCTGGAGCGGACCCTGGCGTTCTGGCGCGGCTGGGTCGGCCAATCCAACTATCGCGGACGCTGGCGGGAAATGGTCAATCGCTCGGCCCTGGCGCTGAAACTGCTGACCTCGCGCAAACACGGCGCCATCCTCGCCGCCGCCACCTTCGGCCTGCCGGAAACCCGCGGCGGCGAGCGCAACTGGGATTACCGCTACACCTGGATCCGCGACGCTTCGTTCACGGTCTACGCGTTCATGCGCCTGGGCTTCGTCGAAGAAGCCAACGCCTATATGCGCTGGTTGCGCGGACGGGTCAGCGACTGCTGTGACCAGCCGACCAAGCTCAACATCCTCTATGGCCTGGACGGCAGGCTGGAACTGCCGGAAACCGAGCTGCCGCACCTGAGCGGTTTCGGTGGCGCGCAGCCGGTGCGCATCGGCAACCTCGCCTACCAGCAGGTGCAATTGGATATTTTCGGCGAGCTGATGGACGCGGTGTACCTGGTCAACAAATACGGCGAAGCCATCTCCCATCAAGGCTGGAAACACACCGTCGACGTGGTCGACCAAGTGTGCAAGGTCTGGCAGGACAAAGACGTGGGCATCTGGGAAATGCGCGGCGACAAGCAGCACTTCCTGCATTCGCGGCTGATGTGCTGGGTCGCCGTCGACCGCGCCATCCGCCTGGCCGAAAAACGCTCCCTGCCCGCCCCGTTCGCCCGCTGGGACGAGACCCGCCAGGCCATCTACCAAGACATCTGGACGAATTTCTGGAACGAGGAGCACCAGCATTTCGTCCAGCGCCTGGGCAGCACCGCCCTGGACGGTTCGATGCTGTTGATGCCCCTGGTGCGTTTCGTCAGCGCCCGCGACCCGCGCTGGCTCTCGACGCTCGATGCCATCGAAAAACACCTGGTGCGCGACGGCATGGTCTATCGCTACCGCAACGACGACAGCCCCATCGACGGCCTCAGCGGCATCGAAGGCTCATTCGCGGCCTGCTCGTTCTGGTACGTCGAATGCCTGGCCCGCGCCGGCCGCGTGGAAAAAGCCCAGCTGGAATTCGAACAACTGCTGCGCTACGCCAACCCGCTGGGGCTGTACGCCGAAGAGTTCGACAGCCACGGCTACCACCTGGGCAACACGCCCCAGGCCTTGACCCATCTGGCGTTGATCAGCGCGGCGAGTTTTCTGGACCGCAAATTGAGCGGGGAGAAGAACCATTGGCAGCCGTGAGCGGAGTGGTTTGTGGCGAGGGCGCTTGCTCCCGCTCGACTTTGTAGGAGCTGGCGAAGCCTGCGATCTTTTGATCTTTCGCTTGGGATTCAAGCGTTAAGGGAAAGATCGCAGCCTCGTTGCACTCGACAGCTCTTACACAGCTCCTACACAGCTCCTACCGTGTTAAGTCGGCCAATTCGATGTCATCCAGAGCTCGATTGGCCAGCAATCTGGCCAGCTCGATCAACTGCTGAATCCCCAACGCCACATGCCGCCGGGAACCCTCCAGCTCGAATCCCAGGTCACTGACCAGCGCATCGGCCGAGGCCAGGGTTTCGCTGAGGGTGGTTAGCACCGATTCGGTGTTGAGGCCGGGGATCACGGTGAACACCTGGCCGTCCTGGGTATCGGGTTTGGCTGGGGTGGGAGACAAGTGAATGTTCAGCGCCCGGTCGGCGGCTTCGCGGAGTTTTTTTGTGTCGAGGGTGGTGTAGGCAGAAAGGTCTTCGGCGCGTGGGGGGTTGGGGGTGATCTTGACCATGATATGAATCTCCATTCGAACGTGGAGTTCACCATTTCCGCGACCAAGCAGAAGGGTGGCGAACTGTACGCAGGTTGGTCGACCAGGGAATGGAAACCCGGCAGGGCCCGAAGCCCTCCCACGCACAGTCAGCCATAAAACAGACAGCCGCTCGCGCGGCACCGTGCGCCATTCTAAACCCGGGCGACCAAACCCGGTCGCTGATTTTGCAGCGACGAGCAAAGCCTATCCCCGCCCCTTCCGAACCGACAACCGACGCGACTCGTCAGAAAATTCCCGGAGCACCACATTTTTTGTAGGAACACATAACCTGTGGCGAGGGAGCTTGCTCCCGCTCGACTGCGCAGCAGGCGCAAGAATCCTGGGGTCGCTTCGCAACCCAGCGGGAGCAAGCTCCCTCGCCACAAGAGCATTGCAGTCTCCGGGTCCCCATTTATCACTCCGTCCCGTTAGAAGTTGCCAGCCCCCCAAACCCCTCCTAAGATCGATGCTCTCACGGGTGCAGCGGAGCTGCCCGATAAAAACCCGACTCAAGGACCTGACATGACCCATATCAAACGCCCCATCACCACCCCACCCCGAACAGGCCTGACCCGCGAGGACCTCTGGGAAGGCCAGGACCGGGGCCTGATCAAGTGCTGGGAAATCGGCCGCGACCGGGCGATGAAGTTTCCCGAGCTGGCGCAGCGTTGCCTGGCCGGTGAATTGCCGGTGCTGGGTTGGAAAGGTGGCGTCAGCCGCAGCCTGAAAAAAAACGAAAAATTCGGTTGCCTTAAGTACCTCGCTCAATGGCAGGGCCTGCGCAGTGAAGACCTGGACATCGACCTGACCCAGGAGCGTACCCTGACCTGTTCCAGCACGAACATGATCGTGACGTTTACCCCGGATCGGGCCAAATACGTCAACCAGGAACCTGCCTGAACGTAACCGCACACTGCCGGAGGCCGACATGAACCTTGAACCCAGGATCGACTTCGCCGTCACGCCATTGCTGCGCATCGCCTACGAAGAACACGGCCCCGCCAGCGGCGGCCCCATCATCCTGCTGCACGGTTTTCCTTACGACCCCAGGGCGTTCGATGCAGTCGCGCCGGCCCTGGCCCAGCGTGGCTACCGGGTCATCGTGCCCTACCTGCGCGGCTACGGCCCGACCCGCTTCAACAACCCGGACATCATGCGTTCCGGCCAGCAAGCGGCGTTGGCCCAGGACCTGCTGGACCTGATGCATGTACTCTCCATCCCCCAAGCGGCGCTGTGCGGCTACGACTGGGGCGGTCGGGCGGCGTGTATCGTCGCGGCCCTGTGGCCCGAGCGTGTGCGCTGCCTGGTGACCGGCGATGGCTACAACCTGCAGGACATTCCACGCTCCACGCAGCCGCTGGACCCGGAAACCGAACATCGCCTGTGGTACCAGTATTACTTCCACACGGCCCGGGGCGTCGAGGGCCTGACCCGGAACCGGCGTGAACTGTGTGGCTTGCTCTGGCGCCTTTGGTCACCGACCTGGACACGGGGCGCCGAACTGTACCCCCTCAGCGCCGCGTCGTTCGATAACCCGGACTTCGTCGACGTGGTGATC
The DNA here is from genome assembly GCF_900106885.1 of Pseudomonas sp. NFACC14. NCBI lineage: Bacteria > Pseudomonadati > Pseudomonadota > Gammaproteobacteria > Pseudomonadales > Pseudomonadaceae > Pseudomonas > Pseudomonas sp. NFACC14. Next base: position 6,417 of record NZ_FNOA01000021.1, on the reverse strand, counting down.
CATTCCTACCGTCATCGCTTCATGTACGCGCCGGGCGACCCGACGCTGGAGTGGATGGAGGAACGGCTGGCGGCACAACCGGCCATCAGCGTACCGAGCATTTCCCTGTGCGGCGCCGATGACGGCGTGGGGCCCGCGTCGGAACACGATGAAGACGTCGAGCATTTCACGGGGTTCTATGAGCGCCGAGTGCTGCCCGGTGTTGGCCACAATATTCCCCAGGAAGCCCCCGAGGCCACGCTCAAGGCATTGCTGGATCTGCTTGAGGGCTGACGGCGAATCGCTCGCGATAGGCCTGGGGCGTCACGCCCATGGCCCGCAGGAAACTGCGGCGCAGGGTTTCTTCGCTGCCGAAGCCACATTGCACCGCCACCCGCTTGATCGACACCGCCGTGTCGGCCAGCAGGCGGCGAGCGGTTTCCACGCGAATCAACTCCACGGCCCGCGCCGGGGTCTGGCCGGTCTCGGCGCGGTAGTGCCGTACAAAGCTGCGTTCGCTCATACCCACCTCGGCGGCCAAGCTCGACAGGCCCAGGTCACGGGTGAGGTTTTCGGCGATCCAGGCATGCAGGTCATCAAATCGACTGCCTTGCTTTTGTAGCGACAAGGTCACGCTGAACTGCGATTGGCCGCCAGGGCGCTTGAGGAACACCACCAGGTGCCGGGCGACCTCCAGCGCCACCGCGCGGCCCAGGTCCTCCTCGACCAGCGCCAAGGCCAGGTCGATGCCGGCCGTGACCCCGGCCGAGGTCCAGACCGGACCGTCGTTGATGAAAATAGGGTTGGGTTCGACCCGCAGTTGCGGATGCTGCTCGGCCAGTTGTTCGCAGCGAGTCCAGTGCGTCACCACGCGCCGTCCGTCCAGCCAACCGCTGGCGGCCAGCAGGAACGCCCCAGTGCACACCGACGCCACCCGGCGCGAACGCAGGCCATGATCCTTGACCCAGGCCACCAGCGCCGGGTCTTTCGCCGCTTCGTACACGCCCCAGCCTCCGGCGATCAACAGCGTGTCGCTGCCTTCGCTCGGCAGCGGCTCGGCCATCAGCGCCAAGCCTGCCGAGGACATCACCGCCCCACCGCCCACGGCGATGACCGTCGGCGTGTACGGCAGCGGCAGGCCTTGCTGGCGGGCCAGGTCGTTGGCCGATGCGAAGACCTGCAAGGGCCCGGTGACATCGAGCACTTGCACGTTGGCGAAGGCCAGGACATGAACGGTTTTCGGTGGGTTGGGCATATTGGCGTGATTCGTGGGCTTATTGGCGTGTACGCCAGAGCCTACGGATCTAAAGTAAAACCGTCCACCCCTCGGGCATCATTCAAAGGAGAACGCGACATGACGTTGCAGATCGGTTTGCTGTTATTCCCCCAAGTCCAGCAGTTGGACCTGACCGGGCCTTATGACGTGCTGGCCTCGTTGCCGGACGTGAAGGTCCACCTGGTCTGGAAGGACCTGGCGCCGGTCACCGCCAGCACCGGGCTGGTGTTGCTGCCCACCACCACGTTCGAGGACTGCCCGAAACTCGACGTGATCTGCGTCCCCGGCGGCACCGGCGTCGGCCCCCTGATGGAAGACGAACAGACACTGGCCTTCATCAAGCGGCAAGCCGCCGACGCGAAATACATCACTTCGGTGTGTACCGGTGCGCTGGTGCTCGGTGCCGCGGGCCTGCTGCAAGGCAAGCGTGCCACCACCCACTGGGCCTATCACAGCCTGCTGCAAACCCTGGGCGCGACGCCGATCAAGGAGCGCGTAGTCCGCGATGGCAACCTGCTCACCGGTGGCGGCATCACGGCCGGGATCGACTTTGCCTTGACCCTGGCGGCCGAACTGTTCGACCAGGCCACCGCCGAGCTGGTCCAACTGCAACTCGAATACGCCCCTGCCCCACCGTTCGACGCCGGCAACCCGGACACCGCGCCGACGCGCGTGCTGGAAGAAGCGAACCGGCGTGCGGCGGAATCGTTCCGGGTGCGCTCGCAGATCACCCAGCGGGCTGCGGCGCGCTTGGAACAGGCGTAACGATCAGTCCCGATGGAAATGAAAGCCGTGGTGAGGGGAGCTGTCCCCTCACCACAACGGTCATCGGCTCATCATCCCTCCTGGCGATACAACACCATCCCAGCGTGGTAGAGCACGCCTTCGCGAAAATCCCCATCGGCGGTGAAACCGGTATCGTCGTGGTATTCGATATGGTCATCCTGCAGCCAGTAGTCGCCCTGATATGCGCTCTCATGTAAACCTCGCGCTTCGTCATAGCGTCCGCCCGGCAGCAGCCGATGGCGAATCACGCCATCAGCCGTCACCCAAAGGCCGACGAATTTATCCTGGTCTCCAAATGCCTTTCTCATGGGACATCTCCTGTCGGCAAGTCGGTCAGAATGGACTGGCGGTGGGCCGCACGATCAGTTCGCTGACGTCTACGTCCGCCGGTTGTTCGATGGCGTAGGCGATTGCCCGGGCGATGGCTTCGGCCGGAATGGCAATCCTGCGGAACTCACGCATTTCGGCACGTCCACCTTCATCGGAAATGCTATCGGCCAGTTCCGATTCGGTCACACCGGGGGAAATCACCGTCACCCGCACATCACCTCCGACTTCCTGGCGCAAGCCCTCGGAAATCGCCCGCACGGCATACTTGGTGGCGCAATACACGGCGGCCGTCGGGCTGACCGCGTAGGCACCGATGGAGGCGATGTTGATGAACTGGCCGCTGCGCTGACGCTGCATCAAGGGCAGGCCGGCGGCGATCCCGTGGAGCACGCCACGGATGTTGACGTCGATCATGCGATCCCATTCCTCGACTTTCAGCGCCTCGAGCTTGGAAAGCGGCATGACACCGGCATTGTTGATGATCACGTCGACCTTACCGAACCGTTCGACAGCAAAATCGACGAAGTCCTGAACATCCTCACGACGGGTCACGTCCAGCGCTTTACAAACCGCCTGCTGGCCGGCGGCTTCGAGTTCCTGCACCAGGGTTTGCAAACGATCGATGCGCCGCGCGCCAAGCACGACACGAGCACCGCGAGCCGCCAGCAACCGCGCCGCGGCTTCACCAATCCCGCTGCTGGCGCCGGTGATGACCACAACTTTGTTTTGAATATCGGACATGATGGTTCCCTCGACTGGATGTATTGGCTCCCGGTGGGAGCGTTTTGACAGGTCCAGATTAGGGAACCAGCCGAGACCGGAGTTAGCCGGATCCTCCTGCGCACTTGCACGATCCTGTAGCGATAGATCCGACTCTGGTCGACAGCCGCGCAATCGGTTTTACTAGCGCGGTCTATTCATTTTGGCCAGGGAGGTTGCTTGGCATGTCGGTATCCACGTCCATCCACATTGCGCCAGACGACAGCGTCAATCAGCGTCGCGCCGAAATAGCGAGCCTGATGATGCGCTTCGCCCCGGAATTCGGCGTCCATCCCACGGCCATCGAAGCGTTGCACCTGATCCGCTGCGACCAGCCGACCGAAGCCCTGCACGTCGTGCATAAGCCCGGCCTGTGCGTGATCATCGAGGGCCGCAAGGAAGTGCGCCTGGCTGATGAATGCTACATGTATGACCCCCTCAATTACTTGGTGGTCTCGGTGACCCTGCCGTTGTCCGGCCAGGTGATCGAAGCCAGTCCCGAGCGTCCCTACCTGTGCATCCGTCTCGACATCGATCCGGCACAGATCTGCCGCCTGATCGCCGACGCCAGCCCCATCGGCGTGCCGACTGAAAGAACCGATCGTGGATTGTTCCTGGATCGCATCGATGCGCCATTACTCGACGCGATGTTGCGCTTGCTGCGGCTGCTGGACAGCCCGGGCGATATCGCCACCCTCGCGCCGCTGGCCCAGCAGGAAATTTTCTACCGGTTGCTGCGTGGCGCCCAAGGCCAGCGCTTGCACGAAATCGCCATTCCCGACACCCAGACCCATCGCATCAGCCGCGCCATCGAGTGGCTCAATACTCATTACGCCAAGCCACTGAGCATCGACAGCCTGGCACAAATGATCAATCTCAGCCCTTCGGCCCTGCATCACCGCTTCAAAGCCGTGACCGCCATGAGCCCGCTGCAATACCAGAAGCAGTTGCGCCTGCAGGAAGCCCGACGGTTGTTGTTGGCGGAGAACAGCGACGTTTCGTCAATTGGCTACAAGGTGGGGTATGAAAGCCCTTCGCAGTTCAGCCGCGAATACAGCCGTCTATTTGGCGCCTCACCGAGCAAGGACATCGCTCGTTTGCGTGCCCAGGCCCTGCAAGCCACGAGCGCCTGATCCTGCACACAGACAGGATCAGGCAAAGCCAGGACAGTATCCGTCTACCGCCCGCCCCCGCCTCGCCCCTAATCTGAACCCATGCAGCAAGACAACCGTCCCGGCTGCAACGGGTTCAGCAGATCACGACATCTGAACGACCCGGCACTCAACCTGATATGACCGGAGTCTTTACCATGAAAACGTTCAACACCTTGATCGCCATTACCACCTTCGCCCTGAGCGCCAGTGCGTTTGCCCTGCCGAGCCAGCAACAAGACCGTTTCTTTACTTGGGCTGGCGATTACCAGCAGCCGGTGGCCGCTGATGGCGCGGATCAGACGCCAGGGGGCCAGACCTTGGCTGCCGACGGTGCCGAGCGTACCCCTGGGGGTCAAACCTTGGCCACTGATGGTGCCGACCGCGCCATGAGCCGGCGTCTGGCATGATCAGGCCACTTTCCCACAGACGAAAAAAAACCCGCCTAGGCGGGTTTTTTGAGGACCAATTTGACTCCCTGTCCGGCATTCCATGCCTGGTCCAATCATCCATGACCCCAAGCACTCCCTGTACTCAGTGGATGAACATAGATTAGGCCCACCGGTGACTTGGAGAAAGACGAGAAAGCAGCAACAGCGTGTAAGCGTTTCGCTATAGGACGCTTTCCTGGCTTTTCAACAGGCGAAAAAAAACCCGCCGAAGCGGGTTTTTCCAAGACCATTACGACTCCCTGTCGATAGCTAATCCTTGCATGGTCGATCGTCCCTGATCCTGAGCACTTCCTGTGCTTCAGTGGATAAGTCCAGATTACGCCTCGGATCCAAAATGAAATAGACGACATAGCTACCATCTCGTGTAAGACATTCGCTATACCTGCCCCTCCGAAAACCCTTAGCTCTGCCAGCCGGCTGGCTCAAGGCTTGTGCAGGAACGCTTCAATATTGGCCATCTGCTCGTCCCAGCCACGGCTGTCCATGCGAAAAGCCTTGAGTCGGCGTGCCTCGGGAATGTTGTTGAAGCCCGACTCCACGACTTTGAGCAAGGTACCGCCATTCATGTCTTCGAGTTCGAATTGCACTCGGGTTTCGGACTCTTGGGAATAATCTACCTGCGGCTCGACAGCGTAAGGATGCCAGCGAAATGAGAACACTCGCTCGGGCTCCACCCGCTCCACCGCTACGTCCCAGATAAGGTGTTCGTAACCTGGATAAGTGATTTGCCCTTGGGTACGCTCGCCCGCCACAAACCGTTTCCCCTCAAGGGCGACACCGAACCATTGGCCAAAGGCTTCGGCATTGGCCAGGGCCCGCCAGACCTGGGAGCGCGGGGCCTTGAGCAGGATCTTTCTTTCAATGCGGTCGGATGAATGCATGAGTCACCTCCTGTGTTTCAACAGTAGGCTTGTAAGACCACAAGGCCAACCGGAAAGTTGTATCAGACCATTGTTTAGCGCTCGTCAACTTTAAAACAGCACGGCGCGATGTAAACTCCCTCGGCGCCTTCACCCCCTCAAGGAGAGACCCAACATGTCCCTACGCTTGCTCCTGGCCCTGACGCCACTGCTTTTTGTCGCCGTTGCCCAGGCCGACGACTGCGCTAACGCCACTACTCAAGGCGAAATGAACCAATGCGCAGCCAAAGAAAACAAGGCCGCTGACAATGAGCTGAACAGTTTGTACGAGCAGATCACCGCACGCCTGAAGGACAATCCCGAGGCCAAGAAAATGCTGGTCAAGGCTCAGCGTGCCTGGATAGGCTTCCGTGATGCCGAATGCGAATTCTCCGCCTCTGGGGTTGAGGGCGGCAGTGTCTACCCGCTGATCTATGACAATTGCATCACCGCCCAGACCAAGGCCCGTGTCGAGGCGTTCAAGACCTATCTCAAGTGCAAGGAAGGGGATTTGAGCTGCCCCGTACCCGAGGCTTGACAGCCAGGATGCAAAAAAGGATGACCTCTGCAGGTCATCCTTTTTTCGGCCAACACTTTTTATTGCGGAAAAAACAAAACCCCTACCTGCGTCAGCAGATAGGGGTTTCGGAATTTAATCTTGACGATGACCTACTCTCACATGGGGAAACCCCACACTACCATCGGCGATGCATCGTTTCACTTCTGAGTTCGGGATGGGATCAGGTGGTTCCAATGCTCTATGGTCGTCAAGAAATTCGGTAGCC
>NZ_FNOA01000043.1:0-15751 GCF_900106885.1 Pseudomonas sp. NFACC14 | reverse complement strand
GTCTGTTCCAGTGGGTACTGTGCTTGCGTGGCATTGAAACATTCCAGCTGGCGACGTTCGGCATCGTCCGGCAGCACGATGTCGCTGATGGCGACTCGGGCATCCGCCGCCATCGCCCGCAACATGCGTTCCAGATAGCCGAGGTAACGCTCCATGGTCGCCTGGTCGAACAACGCCGTGGCATATTCCAACGCCCCCTGGATACGCCCATCGGCCTCCCCAAGGTCGAGGGACACGTCGAATTTCGCCGTACGTCTCGTGGAAGGCAGGCCTTCCAATACCAGGTCACGCAGGGTCAGTTCGACGCGCTCGGTGTTCTGCCAGGACAACATGGCCTGGAACACCGCGCTATGGGACAGGCTACGCACCGGCTTGACCAGCTCGACCACCTGTTCGAACGGCAGGTCCTGATGGGCCTGGGCCCCCAACGCCTGGGCCTTTACCCGTTGCAGCAGCGTCTGCACGCTCGGTCGGCCCGACACATCGATGGGCACGGCCAGGGTGTTGACGAAGAACCCGATCAGTTCCTCGACCTCCACGCGCCGACGGTTGGCCGTCGGCGAACCGATGACGATCGTATCCTGCCCCGAGAGGCGACCAAGCACCGCCGCCCAACCGGCCAGCACCGTCATGTACAAAGTCGTACCGTGGCGGTGGCTCAACACCTTGAGATCGGCTGTCAGCGCTTCATCGAAGACGACCGGAAGGCTTGCACCGGCATGACTCTGCTGCGCCGGACGAGGACGGTCGGCAGGCAGCGTCAACAGCGCCGGCGCATCGGCCAACGCGGCTTGCCACCAGATGCCCTGCTGCTTAAGCACCTCGCCACTGAGCCAGCGGCGTTGCCAGACGGCATAGTCCGCGTACTGCACCGGCAGGTCCGGCAGCGGGTCGTCCTGGCCCTGGCGGAACGCTTCGTAGAGAGTGACCAGTTCCCGGGTCAGGACGCCCATCGACCAGCCATCCGAGACAATGTGATGCATCGTCACCAGCAACACATGCTCGCGCTCCGCCAGGCGAATCAGTCGCCCACGGATCAACGGACCGTGTTCGAGATCGAAGGGCTCGCCGCCTTCCTGCTCGACCAGCGCATGCAATTGCGCCTGCGCCTCGGCGTGGGCGGACAGATCCACGGTGCGCAAGGCAAAGCCACTGTCCGCTGCCGCGATACTTTGCCGGGCCGGTTGTTCCGGCTGCAATACGAAGGTGGTGCGCAGCGCTTCGTGACGCGCCACGATCCGGTCCAGCGCACGCTGCAGCGCATTGCGGTCCAGATCCCCCGTCAGGCGCAGCGCCACAGGAAGATGGTAGGCCGAACTGGCCCCCTCGACCCGTGTCAGGAACAGCAAGCGCTGCTGTGCGAAGGACAGCGGCAACGGCTCATCGCGGGACACCGGCACAACGGGCTGCAGCGTGCTGCGCCCCGAACCGGCCACGGCCTGCGCCAGCTCGCTCAATTGCCCACGATCAAAGAGTTCGCCCAGTGCCAACTCCACGCCCAAACGTTGACGTACCTGGGCGATCAACCGCATCGCCAGCAGCGAATGTCCACCCAATTCAAAGAACCGATCATGACGACCCACCCGATCCAGACCCAATAGTTCCTGCCATATCTGCGCCAGCACCGGTTCGATATCCCCCCGTGGCGCTTCATAGCGATCCACCGCCATCGCAACCGAGCCAGGCGCAGGCAGGGCCTTGCGATCCAGCTTGCCATTGGGGGTCTGCGGCATTGTCTCCAGCGGGACATACGCCACGGGCACCATGTAGTCAGGCAATTGCTCCAGCACAAGGGCCCGCAGCGCTTCGGCCGTTATATCCTGATCGGCCCGGGCCCTGTAGTACGCCACCAGACGCCTCTCGCCGGGTGAGTCCTCGCGCACGATCACCACCGCCTCGCTCACCTGCGGGCAAGCACCCAGCACCGCTTCGATTTCGCCCAGTTCGATGCGCAGGCCACGGATCTTGACCTGCCCGTCGTTGCGGCCCAGATAGTCGATCCGACCGTCCGGCAAGTAGCGGCCGATATCGCCGGTGCGATACATCCTTGCGTTGGTCTCGGGGCGGAATGGATCCGCCAGGAAACGCTCGCAGGTGAGGTCGTCGCGGTTCATGTAGCCCCGGGCGACGCCGGCGCCCGCGATGTGAATCTCACCCGCGACGCCGACGGGCACGGGCCTGCCATGGGCGTCGAGCAGGTAGAACCGGGTGTTGGCAATGGGACGGCCGATACTGACCTGGCTGCCATCCGTCGCGCGTGCCTCGACCTGGGTGAACGATGACCAGATTGTGGTTTCGGTCGGTCCGTAAACGTTGAACAACGTCTTGACCCGCTGCGCCACATGCTGGGCAAGCTCAGCGGGCAAGGCTTCGCCACCACACAGCGCGATCAGCCCCTGGGCCCCCTGCCAGCCCGATTCGAGCAACATGCGCCAACTGGCCGGCGTGGCCTGAGCGAAGGTGATGCCATTGGAGGCAATCATCCCGGCAAGCGCCTGACCGTCGCGCCCTTGGTCACGGGAAGCCAATACCACCCGGGCACCACAGATGAGCGGCAGGTACAGCTCAAGGCCGGCGATGTCGAACCCCAAAGTCGTCAACGCCAACATCCGGTCGGCAGCGGTCATGCCCAGCGTGTCGCGCATCGCGCACAGCAGGTTGATCACGCTGTGGTGCTCGACCATGACCCCCTTCGGCTTGCCGGTCGACCCCGAGGTGTAGATCACATAGGCCAGGTGCGCCGAGGTCAACCCCGCAACGGCCACATCGAAGGTCGGCTGGTCTCGCCAGGCAGTACCGTCGAGGTCAATGGTCGTCAACCCGTCATGGGTCAACAGGTCACGGGTCGCGGTGTGCACCAGCAACGCCAGCGGCTTGCTGTCTTGCAGCATGTAAGCCAGGCGATCGCTCGGGTAAGCAGGGTCCAGCGGCACATACGCCGCTCCTGCCTTCAGAATGCCTAGCAGCCCCACCAGCAGGTCTGGACCGCGTTCCATACAGATCGCCACCCGATCATCCGGGCGAACGCCCAGCGCCCGCAGGTGATGAGCCAGCCGATTGGCCTGCCCGTTCAGTTCGACGTAACTCAGTTGCCGGTCGCCGCAAACCACGGCCACGGCGTCGGGGAAGGCCTGGACCCGGGCCTGGAACAGTTGATGGATGGTCTGCTCCAGCGGGTAGGCCACGCGGGTGTCATTCCAGGTTTCCAGCAACTGTCGAAGCTCGGCGGCAGGCAGGCCCGGCAGCGCGGACAGCGGTGTATCCGCGGCCTGTTCCAGGGCGTCGACCAGGCTTTCGATCGAGACTTGCATGTACTCAACGACGCGTTGCGCGTCGATCCCGCAAGCCGCTTGCACCACCAGATTGAAACCTTCACCCTCGTCGTCCACGGCCAGCGAGAGTGGGTAATTGGTACGCTCCTCGCCGCCAAGGGTATCGATGCCCTGCCATGCCAACGCTGCGCCAGCCACTGCCGTCACGGCGTTATGGCGATAGTTGAGCAAGGCACTGAACAGCGGCGTAGGGGGCGCCACACCGCTGCAGCGCTGGGCCAACGCCAATGGAGCGTGCTCATGCCCCAGCAGCCCGGTGAGCTGCTTGTGCGCGGCCTTGACGCCCTCGCGTGCAGTTTGCCCGCCCAGGCTTATTCGCAAGGGCAGCGTATTGATGAACATGCCCAAGGCGCGGTCGGCCCCTTCCGTGCCTTGCATCCGTCCCAACAGAACGGTACCGAAGACCACATCGTCGCGACCGCTGATGCGGCCCAGTACCTGCGCCCATGCCAGATGCATCAGACTCGCCGCGCTAACACCCGATTGGCGTGCCTGTCCTCGAAGACGACGGCAGAACTCCAGCGCCAGCACCCGCTTCACCTCTTCCACGCCGTTGCCGTCGCCCTGCACATCCTGTCGGCCGAACGGCAGCGTCGGCTCCAGGATGTCGCCGAGCATGTCACGGAAGAAAGCCTCATGGGCTTGCTGGCTGATGCCCAGACGGGCCAGCGCCACGTAGTCGCGGTATTGCATCGCGCAGCCCAACTCACCACCACGGTCCAGCAGGAAGGCCTGCATCTCGTGTACCAGCGTCTCCAGCGCCGTGTGGTCCAGGATCGTGTGGTGGAACAGCAGCGTGGCCACCCAGCGCCGATTCACCGCATCTTCGGCGCAAACCAGGCGCAGCATGGGCGCATGGTGCAGGTCCAGCCGGTAATGCCGGGCGTCGAAGCGCTCATGCAGTTGCCCGGCGACATCCCCTGCCAGCGGGTCCGCCGTGACCGTCTCCAGCACCAGAGGCGCCTTGCGCCAGACGATCTGCACTGGCTCGTCGAGCCCTTCCCAGGCGATTGAGGTGCGCAGGATGTCGTGACGGTCAATGACCTGCTGCAGCGCCTGTGTGAATGCCTCGAGACGGTCGCGATGGTCAAAGGCAAATTGCGACTGGAGCAGGTACGGGTCACCCTCTCCGGCCGCCAGATGGTGATAAAGAATGCCTTGTTGCAAGGGCGCCAGCGGGTAGATGTCCTGGACATTGGCCGCGCCACCCGGCACGCTCGCCACGATCCGGTCGATGGTTTCCTGATCCAGGACCACCAGGGGCAACAGGTCCGGCGTGATCCGCTGGCAACTGTCGCCGATCAGATTGGCCGGCACCACGACGTCACGATGCCCGCCCACCGCGGCGGCCAATGCCTGCAACGTCGGCTGGGCGAACAAGACCCGCACGTCCACCGCCAGGCCGACCTGGCGCATCCGCTCGATCAGCCTCATCGCCAGCAGCGAGTGGCCGCCCAGTTCGAAGAAATGATCGTGGCGACCAACCCGCGCCACCTTCAGCAACTCGGCCCACAGGTCCGCCAGGGTCCGTTCGATTTCTCCCTGCGGCGCCTCATAGGCCTGGCTCGCGTAGGCTTCGGCCTGCGGCGCGGGCAATGCCTTGCGGTCTACCTTGCCGTTGAGCGTCAGGGGCAAGGTCGGCAGTATCACAAAGGCCCCGGGGATCATGTATTCGGCCAGGGTCGCGGACAGTTGCTCGCGCAACCCGGCCACGCTCAGCGTAACCTGCGGCTGCGCTACGACGTAGGCCACCAGGCGCTTCTCGCCCGGTTCATCGGCCCGCACCATGACCACCGCATCCTGCACACCGTCGCAGGTGACCAGTTTCGCCTCGATCTCGCCCAGCTCGATGCGGAAACCGCGGATCTTCACCTGGTCGTCGTTGCGACCCAGGCATTCCAGGCTGCCCTCCGGCAACCAGCGACCCAAGTCGCCGGTGCGGTACAGCAGCGCGCCGGGCTCCTGGCTGAATGGATCGGCGATGAATTTTTCCGCGGTCAGCTCCGGGCGGTTCAGGTATCCCTTCGCCACGCCCTTGCCTCCGATATGGATTTCACCGGCCACCCCCTGGGGCACCAGTCGTCGATGGGCATCGAGCACGTACACCTGTGTATTGGAAATCGGTCCGCCGATGGGCACGCTCTGCGCATCCTCGGCCACGGCCTTGACCTCCAGGGTCGTGGCATAGGTGGTGGTCTCGGTCGGACCATAGCAGTGCACCAGCCGCAGCGTCGGCGCCAACTGCAACAAACGCTGGAAAGACGCCACATCGGCGCGCTCGCCACCGCACAACAGGATGCGCAGACCGCCGATGGCCTCCGGAATCAGTTGCACGTACTGGTTGAAGATCGCCGTGGTCACGAACAGCACGGTGGCCCCCGAGGTTTTCAATACCTGGGCAAAACATGCAGGCTCGAGCAGGGTCTCATGGTCGATCACCACCACCTGCCCGCAGTTGAGCAGCGCACCCCACACGTCCATGGTGCTGGCATCGAACGCCGGATTGGAGGCGAAGGCGATCCGGTCGTGCTCGTTGAAATCGGCATAACCGTTGTTGATTACCAACCGGTTGATTGCCCGGTGCGGTACCAGCACGCCCTTGGGCTGACCAGTCGAGCCCGAGGTGTACATGATGTAGGCAATCGCCTCGCTGGACTGCGCAAACCCCGGGTTGTGAACCGGTCCCTGTTCCTGCAGCCGGTCCAGGTCGACGCGACACGCGCCCGCAGGCACCGGCTCGCTACTGAGGGTCAGCAGGCAAGACGCACGGCAATCTTGGAGCATGAAGCGCTGGCGCTCCTGGGTCGCATTGCGGTCCAGTGGCACATAGGCTGCCGCGCACTTGAGGATTGCCAACTGACTGACCAGCAAGTCGATCGAGCGCGGCAGCAGGATCGCGACACAGTCGTCCGGCTGCACGCCGAGCCCGATCAGATGATGGGCCAGGCGGTTCGCCTGCTCGTTCAGTGTCTGGTAGCTGATTTGCCGGGGCCCGTGGGCGACAGCAATCGCGTCCGGGGCCTGGGTGACCCGGGCTTCGAACAGCGCCAGCACGGTTTGCTCCTCGGGGTAGGCGCGCCGGGTGGCGTTGAAATCGACCAGCAACCGCTGGCGTTCGCTCTGTGGCAGGACCTCCACACGGGTGAGCGGCGTATGCGCGGACTGCTCCAGCGCCTGCACCAGGCTTTCGAGCGCGGTGTGCATGTACCCGCAGATGCGTGCCGCCCCCACGCCTTGCAACACCAGGGCGCTAAGTGTGAAACCCTCACCCAGGTCGTCCACCGACAGGGTCAGCGGATAGTTCGAACGCTCTTCGCTGCTCAGGGTCTGGATACCCTGCCAGGCTGTCGTGGCCTCGGCCGAGACGCCGGCACTGGCGCTGTGCCGGTAATTCAGCAGCGCACTGAACAACGGGGCCGGGGCCGTCACGCGGCTGCAACGTTGCGCCAGGGCCAGCGAGGCATGTTCGTGGACGAGCAACGCAGTCAGTCGCTCATGGGTGGCGGTGATCCCGTCCTGCACGCTTTGCTCATCGAGCTTCACTCGCAACGGCAAGGTATTGATGAACATCCCCAGGGCGCGGTCGGCGCCCTCGCCGCCCTGCATCCGGCCCATCAGCACGGTGCCGAAGACCACGTCCTCGCGCCCTGACAACCGCCCGAGCACCTGCGCCCACGCCAAGTGATGCAGGCTGGCGGCACTTACGCCCAGCTGACGCGCGTGGACCCGCAGGCGTCGACTCAGGTCGGCGTCGAGATCGAGCCTGGCTTCTTCGATACCACTGCCGTCACCCTGGACCTGTTGCAAACCCAGCGGTAACGTCGGTTCGTCGACATCGCCAAGCATTTCGCGGAAGAATGCTTCGTGTTCTTCCTGGCTGACCCCCAGGCGCGCCTGCGCCACATAGTTGCGGTACGGCATGGCCACGGCCAGTTGGTCCTGTTGGCCGAGCAGGTGCATCTGCATTTCCTGCTGCACCACTTCCAGTGCGGTATGGTCCAGGGCGATATGATGGAACAGCAGCATCGCTACCCAGCGTTGATTGGCCGGCTCATGGGCGAACCTCAGGCACATCAGCGGGGCCTGGCGGATATCGAGACGATGATAGCGAGAATCGAAACGTGTGTGCAGCCGGGTCACCGCGTCATCGTCAGGGTCTTCCAGGGTCAGTTCTTCGACGCTCAGCGGCGCCTGGCGCCAGACCACCTGCATCGGCTGCTCCAGCCCTTCCCACAACACCGCGGTGCGCAGGATATCGTGGCGATCGACGACGCCCTGCAAGGCTTGCACGAACGCCTCGAGACGCGCCTTGCTGTGGAAGGCGAACAACGCCTGGAGCACGTAGGGGTCGCCCTGCTGCGCCGAGATGTGGTGGTAGAGAATGCCCTCCTGCAATGGCGCCAGCGGGTAGATGTCCTGCACGTTGGTCGCACCGCCCGGCACCGTGGCGACAATGCGGTCGATAGCCGCCTGGTCCAGCGTGGCCAGCGGCAGCAGGTCTGGAGTGATTCGCTCGCAGCCCGCGGCGATGGCGTTAGCCGGCACACGGATTTCCTTGCCGCCGCCCACCGCCGCGGCCAGCGCCGCCAGGGTCGGTTGGCCAAACAGCACACGCACGTCGGCGCTCAGGCCAACCTGGCGCATCTGCTCGATCAGGTTGACGGCCAGCAGCGAGTGACCGCCCAGCTCAAAAAAATGATCATGACGCCCGACGCGTTCGACATTGAGCACCTGGCTCCATAACCTGGCGAGGACAATTTCGGTCTCACCCACCGGTGCCTCATAACCGCGTGCCAGGAACGACGCCTGGTCCGGTACCGGCAATGCCTTGCGGTCGAGCTTGCCGTTGGGCGTCAACGGCAAGGCATCCAGCCGCACATAGGCGGCGGGCACCATGTAGTCCGGCAGGTGGCTTTGCAGGTGAGCGCGCAGCGCCTCGATATCCACTGTGTCATCAGGCCGGTGCAGGGTTAAATAGGCAACCAGACGCTTTTCTCCCGGCATCTCTTCGCGAACCAGCACCGCCGCTTCTTTCACCGCACCATGTTGGGTCAACCGGGCCTCGATCTCTCCCGGCTCGATGCGGAAACCACGGATCTTCACCTGGCCATCGTTGCGCCCCAGGTATTCGATATTGCCGTCTGGCAGGAACCGCCCCAGGTCACCGGTGCGGTACATCAGGGCCTGCGGCTGCTGGCTGAACGGGTCGGACAGGAATTTTTCCGCGGTCAGGTCCGGTCGGTTCAGATAGCCTTTGGCGACCCCGGTGCCACCGATGTACAGCTCACCGGCCACGCCATGGGGCACGGGTCGACGCTGCGAATCCAGCAGGTAGACCCGCGTATTGCCCAAGGGGCGACCAATGGGGATGCTGCCCTCGCCGACTGCCTCGATCCGGTAAGTGGTGGAAAAGGTTGTCGCCTCCGTCGGGCCGTAGCCGTTGAGCAGATGTTGCGGCGCGCCTTCTTTCAGGACCCGCGCGATAACGGCCGGATCGAGCACGTCGCCGCCGACAATCAGGTAGCGCAGTTGCCTGAATACCGGCATCAGGCCCGCCGCGTACTGGTGGAACAGGCCCGCGGTGAGCCACAACACGCTCACCGATTGTTCGGTCAGCCATCCGGCGAGACGCGCCTGGGACAGCAGGACATCCTGTTCGACCACCACCACGCAACCACCATTGAGCAATGGTGCCCAGACTTCGAGGGTGCTGGCATCGAATGCCGGGTTCGAGGCGAACGCCACGCGGTCCTGCCCGTTGAAGTTGGCATAGCCGTTGTTGAGCACCAGCCGGCTGATGGCCCGGTGCGGCACCAGCACCCCCTTTGGCGTGCCGGTGGAGCCCGAGGTGTACATGATGTAGGCCACGGCTTCGCTCGAGAACGCCGGCGGCCTGTCAAAGGCCGGCTGTCCAGGCAGGTCGAGGGTGTCCAGGTCCACCCGCCGCACGCCTGCGTCCAGGGCTTCGGCGGCGTGGGTCAACACCCGCACGGCGCCGCTGTCCTGGAGCATGTACTGCTGACGCTCGGCAGGGGCGTTGATGTCCAGCGGCAGGTAGAGCGCCGCGCACTTGAGAATCGCCAACTGGCTGATCAGCAGGTCAAGGGAGCGTGGTAGCAGGATCGCCACGGTGTCGCCCGGTTGGACGCCAAGGCCGAGCAGATACCCCGCCAGGGCGTCGGCCTTTTTGTTCAGCTCCCGATACGTCAGGCTCTGTCCCGATTGCACCGCCGCCAGCGCATCCGGGCAGGCCTCGACCCGGGCCTCGAACAAGGCATGGATCAACTGTTCCCGCGGATAGGCGCGGTCTGTGTCGTTGAACGTTTGCAACACGCGCTGGCGCTCGGTCGGCGGCAAGATCGACAGACTGTTGATCAGCGTTTGGGGGGCATTCTCCAATGCCGTGACCAAGCCCTCGATGGCGGCGTGCATGTACTCGCAGATACGTTGCGCATCGATTCCCGGGGTGGCCTGCACTGTCAGGGCGAATGCGTCGGAGTGATCATCCACCGACAGCACCAGCGGATAATTGGTGCGCTCTTGCGCGCTCAGGCTCTCGATCCCCTCCCAGGCGAGAAGGGCTTGCTCCGGCAACACCTGGGTCGCCGCGCCAACGCTGTGGCGATAATTGAGCAACGCACTGAAAAGCGGCGCCGGCGCGGCCACGCCGCTGCAACGCTGCGCCAGGGCCAGGGACGCGTATTCGTGACCGAGCAACGCGCTCAGCCAGCGGTGGGTGTTTTTCACCCCGTCGAGAACGTCCTGGGCGCCCACATCCACCCGCAGCGGCAAGGTATTGATAAACATGCCCAGGGAGCGGCTCATGCTTTCACCAGCCTGCATGCGCCCCAGCATCACTGTGCCGAATACGACGTCTTCACGGCCGGATACGGCGCCCAGTACCTGGGCCCAGGCAAGGTGGATGATGCTCGCCGCGCTGACGCCCAACTGACGGGCTTGTCCACGCAGGCGAAGGCCGAGCGCCGGCATCACCGCCAGGTGATGCTCTTCGACGTCACTGCCGTCGCCCAGCACATCCTGCTGGCCGAAGGGCAGGGTCGGTTCGTCGACATCGCCCAGCATCTTGCTGAAGAACGCCTCATCGGCCTGACGCTGACTGGCCTGTCGTGTGCGTGCGACATAGTCGCGATAACGGCCCGCGGGCCCCAGTTGATCGCCCTGCCCTGTCAGCCAGGCCTGCATCTCGTGCTGCACCACTGCCAGTCCCGCATGGTCCAGGACCATGTGATGGAACAGCAGCATGGCAACCCAGCGCTGATTGACCGGGTCGTGGGCGCAGACCATCAGCAATAGCGGCGCCTGGCTGACGTCCAGTCGATGCTGCCTTGGATCGAATCGCGCCTGCAGTTGCGTCATGACATCGCCCACGGCGAGCTCGGCACTGACGTCCTCTACACCCAGCCGGGCCCGCCGCCAGACCACCTGGACCGGCTCTGCCAGGCCTTCGCGAACGATGGCCGTGCGCAGGATATCGTGCCGATCGATCACGCTCTGCAGGGCATCGATAAAATCCGCCAGGCGCCCACGATGGCTGAAGGCGAAGCGCGCCTGCAAGACATAGGAATCGCCTTGGGCGGCCGTCAGGTGGTGATACAGGATGCCTTCCTGCAACGGTGCCAAGGGATAAATATCCTGGACGTTGGCCGCCCCGCCCGGCACGGTGGCGACGATTCGATCAATGGCCGGCTGGTCCAGCGTCACCAACGGCAACATCTGCGGTGTGATGCATACGCAACCCTCGGGGATAAGGTTGGCGGGTACCTCCGGTTCGCCGGCATTGGCCGCATCGTACTGCCCGGTCTTGATCAGGTCGATCAATGTGGCTTTGTGCTCGCGCAACAACGCCAGGACCGCAGGCTCGCTCAACGACTGCTTGCGGCCTCGGACCACGAGCTGATCGCCCTTGATGGAAAGCTGAACGTCTTTTTCTTTCAGGGTCGCCAACAGTTCGATCACACTCACAGGACAATCTCCATTTTTTCTGTCATTGCCGCGTACTCCGCGAGCGTGGGTTGCTCGAACAGCGCGCGCACATCCGCTTCCATACCTTCCTGGCGCATCCGCTCCATCAGGCTGACGGCCAGCAGGGAATGCCCACCCAATTCAAAGAAGTGATCGTGACGGCCGACGCGCTCCACGTTCAGCACCTCGGCCCACAGTTGCGCCAGAGTGATTTCGGTCTCGCCCACGGGCGCTTCGTAACCACGGGTAATGACGCAGGCCAGATCCGGCACCGGCAGAGCCTTGCGGTCGAGCTTGCCGTTGGGCGTCAGCGGCAAGGCGTCGAGACGCACATAGGCCGTGGGCACCATGTAGGCCGGCAACAGGGTTTGCAGGTGTATCCGCAGGTCCTCGATGTCGGCCGTTTCATCTGGCCAATATCCGCTGAAATAAGCGACCAGGCGTTTCTCCCCCGGTGCGTCTTCGCGCACCAGCGCCACGGCTTCCTTCACGGCCGCGTGCTGGGCGAGCCTGGTTTCGATTTCGCCCAATTCGATCCGGAAACCACGCAGCTTCACCTGATCATCATTGCGGCCCAGGTATTCGATGTTGCCATCCGGGAGGTAGCGGCCCAGGTCGCCGGTCTTGTACATCCGGGCATCGGGCGCATCACTGAACGGATCACTGAGGAAGCGTTCGGCCGTCAGGTCATCGCGATTCAGGTAGCCCCGAGCCACACCGGTACCGCCAATGTAGAGTTCCCCGGCCACCCCGACCGGAACGGGATGGCGATGACTGTCGAGCAGGTAGAACCGGGTGTTGGCGATCGGCCGGCCGATACTGACCGAACTGTCGCTCGTTTCCTGGCCACGGACCCGCGTCGACGACGACCAGATCGTCGTTTCGGTCGGACCATAGACGTTGAACAGCGTCTTGACCCGCGCCGCCACGCGCGCCGCAAGGTCGGCGGGCAACGCTTCGCCCCCGCACAACGCGGTCAGTCCCGACGCGCCCTGCCAGCCGGACTCGAGCAGCATGCGCCAGCTCGCCGGGGTGGCCTGGGCAACGGTGACACCGCTGGCCGCGATCAGGTGCGCCAGTGATTGACCGTCGCGCCCTTGGTCGCGAGTGGCCACAACCATGCTCGCGCCGCGCAACAGCGGCAGGTACAACTCCAGGCCGGCAATGTCGAAACCCAGAGTCGTCAGCGCCAGCATCCGATCGGACGACGTCATGCCCAGGGTATCGCCCATGGCACACAACAGGTTGACCACACTGCGGTGCTCGACCATCACACCTTTGGGCTTTCCGGTCGACCCTGAGGTGTAGAGGACGTAGGCCAGATGTGCCGACGTCAGGCCCTGCGCAGGCGGGTTGGCGCTGGACAGGTCCCGCCAGGCGTCGCTGTCCAGATCGACGACCGGAACCGCAGAGCCAGCCAGCAACCCGCACGTACCGGTCTGCGCAATGATTGCCAGCGGTGCGCTGTCTTCGAGCATGTAGGCAATGCGGTCCAGCGGATAGGCGGGATCCAGCGGCACATAGGCACCGCCCGCCTTGAGTATCGCCAGCAGCCCCACCACCATGTCCAGGCTCCGCTCGACACAGATCGCCACCCGCGAATCCGGCGTCACACCCCGTCCGCGCAGATAATGCGCCAACCGGTTGGCCCGCTCGTTCAATTCGCGGTAGCTCAGGCCCTGCTCGCCGTGCAGCACGGCCAGCGCATCCGGCGTACGCCACGCCTGGGCTTCGAACAGGCTGTGAATAGTCTGCTCCAGTGGATAGTCGACTTGCGTGGCGTTGAACCCTTCGAGCAACTGCTCATGCTCGCTTGCTGGCAGGATCGACAACTGGTGCAGGAGTGCCTCGGGTGTCCGTTCGAGCATCTCCACCAAGTGACGCAACGCCTGGTGGACATAACCGCACAGGCGCTGCGCGCCGATCCGCGCCGGAGTCATGATGCTGAAGCTGAAGGCATCGCCCTGGTCGTCCACCGACAAGGTCAGCGGATAGTTGGTCCGTTCCTCACCGCCCAGCAGCTCGATACCGTCCCAGGCTGCCAATGTCTGCGCCGAAGCGGTCGTCGTGGTGTGACGGTAGTTGAGCAAGGCACTGAACAGCGGCATTGGCGCTTCCACGCCGCTGCAACGTTGCGCCAGCGCCAGCGCGGCATGCTCGTGGGCCAGCAAGGCCGTCAGGCTTCCATGGGTCGCCTTCACGCCGTCACGAACGCTGGTCTGCCCCAGGCGGACTCGCAACGGCAGGGTATTGATGAACATGCCCAACGCCCGGTCGGCACCCTCGCCGCCCTGCATCCGGCCCACCAACACCGTGCCGAAGACCACGTCCTCCTTGCCCGACACCACGCCCAGCACCTGCGCCCAGGCCAGGTGATACAAGCTCGCCGCGCTCACCCCCAACTGACGGGCCTGGGTACGCACGCGGCGGCTCAGGTCGAGCGCGACGTCCTGGCGCACTTCCTCGATTGCACTGCCGTCACCTTGCACGTCCAGCAAGCCGAATGGCAGCGTCGGCTCGTCGACATCGCCGAGCATCTCGCGGAAGAACCCTTCGTGGGCTTCGCGATTGACACCCAACCGGGCTTGCGCCACGTAGTTGCGGTACGGCACCGACGCGGGCAGGCACTGTGCCTGGCCGAGCATGTACGCCTCGATTTCAGCCGCCAGTACCGCCAGGGACGTGGCATCGTCCACCAAGTGATGGAACAGCAGGATACCGACCCAGCGCTGATTGTCCGGATCCCGCGCATAGGCCAGCCGCATCAGCGGTGCCTGGCGAATGTCCAGGCGGTAGTGCCGCGGGTCGAACCGTTGATGCAATTGTCCGGCAATATCCCCGGCTGCCGGATCCAGCTGCACCGACTCCACATCCAGCCGTGCGTCACGCCAGACCACCTGGACAGGCTCGGCCAGACCTTCCCAGAGCACACCCGTGCGCAGGATGTCATGCCGGGCAATGACCGCCTGGAACGCCTGGACAAACCTGTCCAGGCGCGTGGCGCTGTCGAACGCGAACATCATGTATTGAAGGTAGGGGTCACCCCGCTCTGCGGCGAGGTGGTGGTAAACGATCCCCTCCTGCAACGGCGCCAACGGGTAGATGTCCTGCACATTGGCCACGCCGCCCGGCACTGTCGCCACGATACGGTCGATGACGTCCTGGTCCAGGTCGACCAGGGGGAGCATGTCCGGGGTGATTCGTGTGCAGCCAGCGGGAATGAGGTTGGCCGGTACCACAACGTCTGCGTGTCCGCCAACCGCAGCAGCCAGCGCAGCCAATGTCGGCTGGCCGAACAGCACACGCACATCGGCACTCAGCCCGGCGTTGCGCATGCGCTCGATCAACTTGACCGCCAGCAGCGAATGACCGCCCAGCTCGAAGAAGTGGTCGTGGCGTCCGACCTGCTCAAGGTCCAACAATTCTCGCCAGAGCGTGGCGAGAATGGCTTCGATCTCGCCTTGTGGCGCCTCATATTCACGCGTTGCGACCGCCGACTGATCCGGTGTCGGCAACGCTTTGCGATCCAGCTTGCCGTTGGTGGTCAGCGGGAAGGCTTCGAGCATCACGAAAGCACTCGGCACCATGTAGTCCGCCAGCGAGCCCAACAACTGCGTGCGCAGCTCGGCAGCCACTGGCCGCTCGTCTTCCTTGGCGATGACATAAGCCACCAGGCGCTGGTCCCCCGGCGCGTCCTCACGGGCGATGACCACCGCCTCTCTGACGCCTTCGCAAGCCGCCAGCGCGGCCTCGATCTCGCCCAGCTCGATACGGAAACCACGGATCTTCACCTGGTCGTCATTACGCCCCAGGTATTCGATGCTGCCGTCCGCCAGCCAGCGACCCAGATCGCCGGTCTTGTACATCCGGGCGTTCGGCTCATGGCTGAAGGGGTTGTCGAGGAAACGCTCGGCGGTCAGCTCGTCGCGGTTCAGGTAGCCGCGGCTGACACCCGCGCCACCGACGTACATTTCGCCGACCACACCGACCGGTACGGGTTCGTGTTGGGCGTCGAGCACATACAACTGCAAGTCAGGGATGCGTTTGCCGATGGGGCTGACACCGGTCAGTTGGGCGTCGGCCGCTTGCAACGCACGATACGTCACATGCACCGTGGTTTCGGTGATGCCGTACATGTTCACCAATTGCGTACCGGCATTGATCTCACGGGCGTACCACGGCTTGAGAATGCCGGTTTCCAAGGCCTCGCCGCCGAAGATCACCTGGCGCAGGCTGTGGCCCCGGTCGCTCTCGCCCTGGGCCGCGATCAACTGGCGGAACGCGCTTGGTGTCTGGTTCAACACCGTGACACCGGCCTCGCACAACAGCGCATAGCAGTCCTGCGGCGAACGGCTGACCAGTTGCGGCACCACCAACAAGCGGCCGCCATGGGTCAGCGCGCCCCAGATTTCCCAGACCGAGAAGTCGAAGGCGAA
>NZ_FNOA01000041.1:0-17905 GCF_900106885.1 Pseudomonas sp. NFACC14 | reverse complement strand
CATCGCGAGCAAGCTCGCTCCCACAGTTGTTTTGGGGTGTTCGCACTGTCGGCATTCCACCGCCAATCCCTGTGGGAGCGAGCTTGCTCGCGATGGGGTCTTCGGATCAGACCCTGAACTGATTGATCAACCGCCGCTGCTGCTCCGCCAGTTTGGTCAGCCCGGCGCTGGCCGCGCTGGATTCGTCGGCGCCGCTGGCCACTTCGTTCGCCACTTGCCCGATGTTGATCACGTTGCGGTTGATGTCGTCGGCCACAGCGCTTTGTTCCTCGGCAGCACTGGCGATCTGGGTGTTCATGTCGTTGATCACCGACACGGCCTGGGTAATGGTTTCCAGGGCCTGGGCCGCTTTCGCCGCGTGCTGCACGCTTTCATCGGTACGGTGCTGGCTGTCTTCCATCACTTGCACCACGTCCCGGGTGCCTTGTTGCAGCTGCTGAATCATCGCCTGGATTTCTTCGGTCGCTTGCTGAGTCTTCTGCGCCAGGTTGCGCACCTCATCGGCGACCACCGCGAAACCACGGCCTTGTTCACCCGCCCGGGCCGCTTCGATGGCCGCGTTGAGGGCCAGCAGGTTGGTCTGCTCGGCGATCCCGCGGATGGCGGTGAGGATCGCGTTGATGTTCTCGCTGTCCTTGGCCAGGGTCTGCACCACACCCACCGCCTTGCCGATTTCCACGGCCAGGGCGCCAATGGAGGTGGAGGTATCCCGGACGATCTGCATGCCCTGGCTGGCGGCCTGGTCCGCATGACTGGCCGCCTGGGCCGCCTGGGTCGCATTGCGGGCCACGTCCTGGGCGGTGGCGGTCATTTCCTGCACCGCAGTGGCGACCTGATCGATCTCGGACATTTGCTTGTGCACGCCCTGGTTGGTGCGGATCGCAATATCGGCCGTGTGCTCCGATGAATCGCTGACGCTCTGCACCGAAGTCACCACTTGGGTGATCATGCCCTGCAACTTGCTCAGGAAAGTGTTGAAGCCTCTGGCGATCGCCCCCAGCTCATCGGCGCGGTCGCTCACCAGGCGACGGGTCAGGTCGCCTTCGCCCTGGGCGATGTCATCGAGCATCGTCACCATTTGCTTGAGCGGCCGGGCAATGCCATGGCCCACCAGCCAGATCACCAGCAGACCGATGCCGGCAATCACCAGGCCCACCATCGCCATGCCGAAGATATCGGCCTGGCGCTGATGGTCGAGGTCTTGCTGCAAGGCTTGCAGGTCGGCCATGACGGCATTCAGCGGCAACTGCAGCATCAGCGTCCAGCGGGCGTTGGTCTCGCCGATGCCGAACGGCATGTACACCTCGATATGCCCGTGTTCTTCGTCGATGTCGTAGCGCACCTCGCCGACGCCCAGCTTGGCCAGGTTGTCCAATTCGCTGGCATCCAGCAGGTCGCTGGCCTTTTCCCCGAGTTTGCTCGGGTCCTTGGTGAAGGCCACCAGCCGGTTATTGCTCGAGAGCAGAGCCATTTCCCCGGCGCCGTCGTACAGCTTGCCATCGGCGGCCACGAGCATGTCCTGGATGAAGTTCACCGACAGATCGGCGCCGACGATGCCCTGGAACTTGCCATCGATCATGATCGGTTCGATGAACGAGGCGAGCATGGTCATCGTACTGCCGACGCGATAGGGCGCCGGGTCGATCACGCAGGCTTTCTTGCTGTCCTGGGAGCACAGGTAGTACTCACTGGCGCGGATGCCGGTGGAGAGCAGTTTCTGGTCGGTCACGTCGGCGAGTTTTTCCAGGCCCAGGGAGCCGTCCTGGTTGCGAAACCACCACGGCAGGAAACGCCCGTTGGTTTCCATGCCCACCACCGGGCTGTTCACATAGTTGGCGTCGTCGTGGTCGATGGCGTTCGGCTCCCAGGCGATGTAGGCGCCGAGGATCTTCGGGTTGCGCACCACGGTTTCCCGCAGCAGGCTGATCATTTGCTCACGGGGCACCTTCAGTTGCGGGTTGCCGTCCGCGCCGTTGATGCCCATCAAGGCGTTCGTGGTGGCCAGGCCGCGGGCGAGCAGCAGCGGGGCTTCCAGTTCCCGTTGGATCAGGCTGGCCTGGGTGCGCGCCAGGGCACTGAGGCGTTGTTCGATGAGTTGCTCGAACTGCGCCTTGGTGCGCTGTTGCACCATCTCCTGGGTGCGGGCGCCGGCAAACAGCGCGTACAGCACAAGGGCGCCAACCACACTGAGCACGATGGCACCGGCCAGGGCGGCCACGGAAAACTGGATCGATTTGAATTTCATAAAGGCTCCGGGCGCGGAAATGACGTCTGGGATCTTTATCGGCGTTTCTGTGGCACGGCATGAGGCGCTGTTCGTCGGGTGACTCTAATAGCTGCGTGGGTGTCGCAAATGGATGCGGTGGGATCTGTCCGAAAAAACGCTAATCCCTCGTTGTGTATCTGGCGCCGATACAAATCAAGGCCTAGGATACGCCCACGTTTCCAGGGAGCTTCTTTTACATGAACAAGATATTGATGGTGAGTGCTCTGAGCGCCGCGCTGCTGCTCGCCGGTTGTCAGTCGGTCAACACCACCAGCGGCGGAGCCGTGGGTGTGGAACGCAAGCAGTACATGTTCAGCATGCTGTCGACCGACGAGGTCAACCAGATGTACGCCCAGTCCTATCAAAAGACGATGGGTGAGGCCAAAGCCCAGGGTGCACTGGACAAGACCAGCAACGATGCCAAGCGCATCCAGGTCATTGCCGATCGCTTGATTGCCCAGGCGCCGGTGTTCCGCCCGGATTCGGCACAGTGGAACTGGGAAGTGAACCTGATCAAGAGCGATGAACTCAACGCCAATTGTGGCCCTGGCGGCAAAATCATGTTCTACACCGGCCTGATCGACCAGTTGAAGCTGACCGACGCTGAAATCGCCGCGATCATGGGCCACGAAATCGCCCACGCCCTGCGTGAGCACGGGCGCGAAGCGATGTCCAAGGCCTATGGCATCGAGATGGCCAAGCAGGGCGCCGGTGCCTTGTTCGGCCTTGGCCAGGACAGCCTGGCATTGGCCGACACCGTCGCCAACTACGGCATGACCTTGCCCAACAGCCGTGGCAACGAGAACGAAGCCGACCTGATCGGCCTCGAACTGGCCGCCCGCGCCGGCTACGACCCGAATGCGGCGATCACCTTGTGGAACAAGATGGCCAAGGCTTCGGAAGGCGCGCCGCCGGAATTCATGAGCACCCACCCGTCGTCGAGCAGTCGTATCGCTTCGTTGCAAGCGGCGATTCCGAAGGTGATGCCGCTGTATCAGCAAGCCAAGAAATAAGCATTGTCATGCGGTGAGGCTGCCGGCCTCATCGCGAGCAAGCTCGCTCCCACAATGATCTGTAGCCTCTGTGGGAGCGAGCTTGCTCGCGATGAACGATGACGCAGTATCAAACCCACCCGCTACTCTGCATCGCCTTGTATACCGCCACGATCGCCAGGACGAAGAACGCCAAGGCGGCCAGGCGGCGGATCAGGGTCAGGGGCAGCTTCTCGGCGGCGAAATTGCCCGCCAGGACCACCGGCACGTTGGCAATCAACATGCCCACGGTGGTGCCAATGATCACCAGCCACAACTCCGGGTATTGCGCGGCGAGCATCACCGTGGCGATCTGGGTCTTGTCGCCGATTTCCGCCAGGAAGAACGCAATCAGTGTGGTCAGGAACGGGCCGAACCGGCGGGCCGTGTTGGCTTCTTCATCGTCCAGTTTGTCCGGGACGAGGGTCCATAGTGCCGTGGCCGTGAAGCTGGCCGCCAATATCCAGTGCAGGACCGCGTTGGAGAAAAAGCCGCTGACCCAGGCGCCGACCGCGCCGGCCGCCGCATGGTTGGCCAGGGTCGCGGCAACGATGCCGGCGATGATCGGCCAGGGTTTGCGAAAGCGAGCCGCCAGGATGAGCGCGAGCAATTGCGTCTTGTCGCCGATTTCGGCCAGCGCAACGATCGCCGTAGGTACGAGAAGTGAGTCCAGCATCAGGGATTTCCTAAAGGGGCGGGTCGACACGGCTATGACACGTACAGCCTTCCCGCCCCGGGTAAGGTGTGCGTGTCATAGGTCTTGTCAAACCCAGCGACCATCTGCGTGGACGCTTGGGCCGCATATGCCATGGTCTGCTGACCAAGTATGTTGACGTATGCCGGGCGAGCATGGTGCTCGCGGGAGACTACTCCCCTAGGACGGAGCGGATTCTGCCTAGGCAAATCCGATTGAGCAAGTACTGTTTCCTAAAAAACTTCAACCGCGCTTGGCCCGGTAGATGCGAAAGCCCTGGCCTTCGGCCTTGATCGCGCAGACGCCCAAGTGCTCCTCGATCAGCGGCTGGTACTTGAGGAAGCTATTGGCAACCAGCCGAAGTTCGCCACCGTTTTTCAGATGTTTGGCCGCTTTTCGCAGCAGGTTTTCCGTGGCGTGGTAATCGGTGTGCACGCCGACATGGAACGGCGGGTTGCTCAGGATCGCGCTCAGCCCCATCGGTGCGGCGTCGATGCCATCACCGGTCAATACTTCGGCTTCCAGGCCATTGGCGGCCAGGGTCAGGCGACTGCTGGCGGCAGCGAATGCGTCCACGTCCAACAGGGTGACGGTGTTGTTCGGATAGCGCCGCTTGACTGCGGCTCCCAGCACCCCGGCACCGCAGCCGAAGTCGAGCAAGTGTCCGCTGGGCAGTTTATCCAGGTGTTCCAACAGCAGCGCACTGCCGCGGTCCAGGCGACCGTGGCTGAACACTCCCGGCAGACTGATGACCTTCAGCGGGCCTTCGGCCAGGGGCAGTTCGTAAGTCTGGGCCAGGCTTTCCAGGGGCTTGGCCTCGGGCGCGTTGGCCACAGTGACCTGCCATAGCTGGCAGTGCCGGGCGCTGTCGAGCTTGCGCGGCTTGCCGAACGGGTTGAGCTGCTTGGATGCCCCTTCGATGCCGCTGCGTTTTTCCCCCACCAGGTACACCTCGCGCCCGGCCAGGCGCGCCGCCACGGCATTGAGGAGGTAGTCGGTCAGGTCCTTGGCCTTGGGCAGGAACACCACGGCGGTGTCGAACGCACGCTCGGGCACGGTCACGCCAAAGTGGCTGCGCTCGGGGAAACGAGCGTCCAGCGCCGCCTGGTCGCCGGCATGCCAGCACCAGCCATGGGCCTCTGGCAGACGGCCGAGCAGATCGTCGGCGGGCAGGCCGGCCAACAACACCGGACCCTGGAATAACTCGGCCTGACGAAGCAGTACTTCACTGCGCGGATCCATGGTCTGCTCCTTGATAAAGCGGGTAAAAAAAAGTGCCGCAGTTTATCAACTGACGACACGCCGCGCTGTACCGCTGAAAAAGCCCTGGGCGTTTTCGCTCATTTGGCCGACGATCCGTTGTCGCGCTTCGCGGCTGCCCCAGGCGTTGTGTGGGGTGACGATCAACCGTGGGATATCGCCGGCCAACAGCGGGTTGCCTTGGGTCGGCGGTTCCACGCTGAGCACGTCGGTGGCGGCGCCTCCCAAGTGACCGCTGCGCAGTGCCTCGGCCAGGGCCTGTTCGTCGATCAACCCGCCACGGGCGGTATTGATCACGAATGCGCCGGGCTTGAGCAGCGCCAGTTCGCGGGCGCCGATCAAGTTCCGGGTGTGCTCGTTGAGCGGGCAGTGCAGGGTCAGGGCATCGACTTGCGGCAACAATTGCTCCAGCGGCAAGCGGTCGGGCCGGGCCGGGCGCCCCGGGATCTGCCCCAGCAGCACGCGCATGCCAAAGGCTTCGGCCAGCCGCCCGACGGCACTGCCCAATTCGCCGTGGCCGAGCAAGCCCAGGGTCTTGCCTTCCAGCTCGACAATCGGATAGTCCAGCAGGCAGAACTGCGAAGCCTGCTGCCAGCGACCTTCGCCCACCGCTTTTTGATAATCGGCCAGGCGCGTCGCCAGGTTCAGCAACAGCATGAGGGTGTGCTGGGCCACCGACGGCGTGCCGTAGCCCTGGCAATTGCACACCGTGATGCCGTGGTGACGGGCGGCCGCCAGGTCGACATTATTGGTACCCGTGGCACTGATCAGGACCAGCTTCAGCTCAGGGCTGGCCGCCATGGCCTGGGCATCGATCACGATTTTGTTGGTGATTGCCACCGTGGCGCCCTTGAGCCGCTCGATGACCTGGTCCGGCGTGGTCCGGGCGAACAGTTGCAGTTCGCCGAAGCAACTGCGCAACGGGTTCAGGTCCAGGTCGCCGAGGTCCAGGGAAGGGTGGTCGAGGAAAACGGCGCGGGCGGTGTTCGTCATCAGCTGTACCTTTTATGTCAAGAACCGAAGGCGTAATGTGGCGAGCCTATCAGATGGTTTGTTGCTTTGGTCTGGCGCGATATTGGGGGTCATGAGGAACCTCACATGTCCACTCTCCAAAAAGTTGATGTTCGTTTCGAGATTGAGTTAGCCAAGGAGCCTCTATGTACCTCACCGAATTTCTCACCGTCGCCCTGATCCACTTGCTGGCTGTTGCCAGCCCCGGGCCGGATTTTGCCGTGGTGGTGCGCGAAAGCGTGACCCATGGCCGGCGCGCCGGGACCTGGACGGCGCTGGGCGTCGGCACGGCGATTTTCCTGCATGTGGGCTATTCGTTGCTGGGTATCGGCCTGATCGTGTCGCAATCGATCGTGCTGTTCAACGCACTGAAGTGGGCCGCCGCCGCGTACCTGCTGTACATCGGCTTCAAGGCACTGCGGGCGCAACCGGCCAAGCCGGCCGAGGAAAACCTGCACAAGGAGGTCGGTGAGCGGACCGCCCGCGGCGCGTTCATTTCGGGGTTTGTCACCAATGGCCTGAACCCCAAGGCGACATTGTTTTTCCTGTCGCTGTTCACCGTGGTGATCAACCCGCACACGCCGTTGGCGATCCAGGCCGGTTACGGCGTGTACCTGGCGGTGGCGACGGCTGTCTGGTTCTGCCTGGTGGCGCTGTTGTTCAGCCAGCAACGGGTGCGCGCCGGTTTCGCGCGCATGGGCCACTGGTTCGACCGGACCATGGGCGCGGTGCTCGTCGCCATCGGGGTGAAGCTGGCGTTTACCGAGGCGCACTGACCGCTCTGGTCTTTCCTCTGATCGCTTCCATGCGGGTGTGGGGCGATCAATGCCGTTGGCGGGCGTAATCCAGAAAAGCGTCGATGTTGTCACTGCACAGCAGCGGTGACACCGCCTTGACCTCTTCCATCGGCCATTCCCACCAGGCCGACTCCAGCAGGGCCTGACGCACCGGCTCCTCGAAGCGCCAGCGAATGAACCGGCACGGGTTGCCGCCCACCATGGCGTAAGGCTCGACATCGCGTGTCACCACCGCGCCGGCGGCCACCACGGCGCCATGGCCGATGGTCACGCCCGACAGGATCATCGCGTCAGCGCAGATCCAGCAGTCGCTGCCAATCACCACGTCGCCCTTGGTCGGGTTGCTGCCGGGAATGTCCCGGGCTTCATCGATCATCAGTGGGAATGGGAACGTGCTGACCCAGTCGGTGCGATGCCCGCCGCCCAACAGGATCTTCACCCCTTCGGCGATCGACGTATAGGAACCGACCTTGAGGACCGTGTCGTCGCCGAACTCCATCACCTCGGGAATGCCGTAGGTGCCCACCCCGACCTGGTATTTCGGATAACGCAGACGGATTTTTTCCGGTGCTCGTTCGAGTTTTTCCAGGCGCTTGAGGTGCTTTCGTACTTTGCGTTCCTTGAGTTTTTGCAAGAATTTCATGATCGGGACCTTGTCATCGGCATTCGCAGGGCCAGTCGCTTGAGGCGTTTGAAACTGGTTTTGTTCCAGTGGCGCCAGGGGATGCTGCGCAACAGTCGCCAGGCTTCTTTCCGGTCTTCGACCACGGCGTACTTCAGCGCTTTGTGCACCAGCACCGTGCGGGCCGACTGGTAGGCGGGGTGGTCCCGATAGGGCTCGATGGCCTGCAGGTCCGTCTTGAGCATCAAGCGGTACTTTCTCGAGAGGTTATTGGGGTGGCGCCGATAGCGCGTGACGCAGATCGGCAGTTCATGGATCTCATTACCCTGGCGGGCGATTCGCAGGGTGATCTGGAAATCCTGGACCCTTAGCTGCGGATCGTAAAAACCGGCGTCGCGCAGGGCGCTCATGCGATACAGGGCCGTGGGCGCGCCGATGACCGCGGCGTTGCGCAGCAGGTCATCGAAGGTGTGCACCTGGATGTGGTCGCGCTGTTGCTCCTTGATGGTCCGGCCATCGCTGTCGATGTAGATGACCAGCGCGCCGACACAGCCCACCTGCGGGTGTTCGTCCAGGTATTGGGCGCGGACCCGGATCGAATGGGGCAGCATCACATCGTCAAGGTCCGGGGTGGCGACATACGTGCCCTTGGCATATTTCAACCCGTGGTTGAGTGCCGCGCTCACACCCTGGTTCTCCTGGGAGTAGAGCTGGAAAGCGTAGGTTCGCTGCAACTGCCGGAGCCTGGCCAGGCTGTCGTCGGTGGAGCCGTCGTCGACCACGATGACCTCAACGTTCCGGTAGTCCTGGGCAAAGAGGCTGTGGATCGCCTCTTCCAGGTACTTCCCGGCGTTGTAGCAAGGGGCCACGATCGACACAAGCGGCGCATCTTGAGGCGCGGAGGCCTGGGAAGAGGTCAGTTCGTCGTTCATTATTTTCTGTCAAAAAGTGGTGGCATGCTGAAGACCTGCCAGGGCATTTTCCCCATCGGCTTTTGTAGCAAGCGTGATACCTATGCCGCTGTTGGACCCCGATCCGACAAGTTTGGTTGCGCGATGCTTGCGAAACCCGGGTGCGAGATGGCTCAAGGCTAGTATTTGCGCGCGGATCAAATCATTCCTTTGGCTGATTTGATCCGTGTATAAGCGCTCTAGAGTGCTTGCTTCCAGCCAAGACCGTGCAGTCAGAAAAGGGACTCTTATGTTGCAGACTCGCGTTATTCCTCCAGCCGAAGGCGCCTATCAATACCCGCTGCTGATCAAGCGGCTGCTGATGTCCGGCACGCGTTACGAGAAAACCCGCGAGATCGTCTACCGTGACCAGTTGCGCTACAGCTATCCGACGCTGATCGAACGGGTCGCGCGCCTGGCCAACGTGTTGACCGAGGCGGGGATCAAGGCCGGCGATACCGTGGCGGTGATGGACTGGGACAGCCATCGCTACCTGGAATGCATGTTCGCGATCCCGATGATCGGCGCGGTGATCCACACCATCAACGTGCGCCTGTCACCGGAGCAGATCGTCTACACCATGAACCACGCCGAGGACCGCTTCGTGCTGGTCAACAGCGAGTTCGTCGGCTTGTACCAGGCGATAGCCGGGCACCTGACCACGGTGGACAAGACCCTGCTGCTGACCGACCTGCCGGAAAAAACCGCCGACCTGCCGAACCTGGTGGGTGAATACGAGCAATTGCTGGCCGCCGCGGCGCCCACCTACGACTTCCAGGATTTCGACGAAAACTCCGTCGCCACCACGTTCTACACCACCGGCACCACCGGCAACCCCAAGGGCGTGTACTTCACCCATCGGCAACTGGTGCTGCACACCATGGGCGTGGCGACCATCATGGGGTCCATCGACAGCGTGCGGCTGCTGGGCACCAACGACGTGTACATGCCGATCACGCCGATGTTCCATGTCCATGCCTGGGGCCTGCCCTACGTGGCGACCATGCTCGGGCTCAAGCAGGTCTATCCGGGTCGCTACGATCCCGAGTTCCTGGTCCAGCTGTGGCGCAAGGAAAAGGTCACCTTTTCCCATTGCGTGCCAACCATCCTGCAAATGGTCCTCAATGCCAAGGGCGCCCAGGACACCGACTTCGGCGGCTGGAAGATCGTCATCGGCGGCAGCGCCCTGAATCGCAGCCTGTACGAAGCGGCCAAGGCGCGGGGCATCCAGCTCACCGCCGCCTACGGCATGTCGGAAACCGGCCCGCTGGTGTCCTGTGCCCACCTCAACGACGAATTGATGGCCGGCAGCGAGGACGAGCGCACCACCTACCGGATCAAGGCCGGCGTGCCGGGGCCGCTGGTGGAGGCGGCGATTGTCGACGCCGAGGGACGGTTCCTGCCGGCCGATGGCGAGACCCAGGGCGAACTGGTGCTGCGCGCGCCGTGGCTCACCGAGGGTTATTTCAACGAGCCGCACAAGGGCGCCGAACTCTGGGCCGGCGGCTGGCTGCACACCGGCGACGTCGCCACGCTGGACAACATGGGCTTCATCGACATCCGCGACCGCATCAAGGACGTGATCAAGACCGGTGGCGAATGGATCTCCTCCCTGGACCTGGAAGACCTCATCAGCCGGCACGCGGGGGTACGCGAAGTAGCAGTGGTCGGCATTCCCGATCCGCAGTGGGGCGAGCGGCCGTTTGCCTTGCTGGTGGTTCGAGAAGGGCATGAGATCGGGGCTCGCGAACTCAAGGAGCACCTCAAGCCGTTCGTCGAGCTGGGGCATTTGAGCAAGTGGGCGATCCCGAGCCAGATCGCCCTTGTTACGGAAATTCCCAAGACCAGCGTCGGCAAGCTCGACAAGAAGCGTATCCGCGTCGACATCACCGAATGGCAAAGCAACAACAGCACCTTCCTGTCCACGCTTTAGGCCTTTTTGCCGTGCCCGAAAGGGCACGGCAGCCCCACCAAGCAAGCGCTTGCCTTGTCAAACCGCAAATTTCAGCCATCCTTGCCGTGCCGACATCTGTCGGCCTGGCGAAAGGACTGTTCCAGAGTGGTCGCGGGCTGCAAATCACACTTTAGAGGGATCAAGCCGTACTACCTGCTGGCTATAGTCCGCTCACGGATTCTCAAGAACGGGGCGCACGCACGAAAGGGCGATGCGACTTCGACGGATGTCGGGACGCTGCCGCTCTCCCTGCCGTCGAGGTGTTTTTGAAATGTCCCTTGCCATAACAATAATGCACATGGAGTAGCGTCGATGACCTCAGCAACCACGTTCTGGCGCCGGGCAAAACTGCCTCTGGCGGTCAGTCTCGCCTCTTCGCTCGCCGGGCCAGCATTCGGCGTCAGTTTCAACATCGGTGAAATCGAAGGCCAGTTCGACTCGTCCCTGTCGGTCGGCGCGAGCTGGTCCACGGCCAAGGCCAACCGGGATCTGATCGGTGTCAACAATGGCGGCAAGGGCTTGTCGCAGACCTCCGATGACGGTCACTTGAACTTCAAGCGAGGGGAAACCTTCTCGAAGATCTTCAAGGGCATCCATGACCTGGAACTGAAGTACGGCGATACCGGCGTGTTCGTGCGGGGCAAGTACTGGTACGACTTCGAACTCAAGGACGAAAATCGCCTGTACAAGGACATCAGCGACAGCAACCGCAAGGAAGGCGCCAAGTCCTCCGGCGGGCAGATCCTCGATGCGTTCGTCTACCACAACTATTCCATTGCCGATCAGCCAGGCTCCGTGCGTTTGGGCAAGCAGGTGGTCAGCTGGGGTGAAAGCACGTTCATCCAGGGCGGCATCAACTCCATCAACCCGGTCGACGTGTCCGCGTTCCGTCGTCCTGGCGCCGAGATCAAGGAAGGCCTGATCCCGGTCAACATGTTCTACGTGTCCCAGAGCCTGACCGACAACCTCTCGGCCGAGGCGTTCTACCAGATTGAATGGGACCAGACCGTGGTGGATAACTGCGGTACGTTCTTCTCCCAGCCGGATGTGATTGCTGATGGGTGCACCGATAACCTGCGGGTGCTGAGCAAGCGTTCCACGCTCCCAGCCGCCGCGTTGGGCCCAGCGGCCGCACTGGGTGTCGACGTCAACGAAGAAGGCGTACTGGTACGCCGCGGGCCGGATCGCGACGCCCGTGACAGTGGTCAGTGGGGCGCTTCGTTGAAGTACATGTTCGAGCCGCTGGACACCGAGTTCGGTGCCTACTTCATGAACTACCACAGTCGTGCGCCGATTTTCAGTGCCACGGGTGCCTCGCAGTCGGTCTACAACACAGCTGCAGGATTGCCCCCTCCGTTTGCCGGACTGGCGCCTCTGCTGGTTGCAGGCAACTCGCAATATTTCGTCGAATATCCGGAAGACATTCGCCTCTACGGCCTGAGCTTCTCCACGACGCTGCCTACCGGTACGGCGTGGAGCGGTGAATTGAGCTATCGCCCAAATGCACCGGTGCAATTGAGCACCACCGATATCCTGTTCGCCGGCGTTCGCCCGCTCGGTGGTCCTACGTTGGGCAATGCTTCGCTGCTCCCGGGTGTGCCAGGCCAGGATCTGCATGGTTATCGTCGCAAGGAAATCACTCAGTTCCAGACCACTTTCACTCACTTCTTGGATCAGGTCATGGGCGCCAGTCGCCTCACGCTGGTAGGTGAAGTCGGCGTTACTCATGTTGGAGGCTTGGAAAGCAAGTCGGACGTTCGCTACGGTCGTGACCCTGTCTTTGGTCCGGGTCAACTGCCCGACGGAGCCTGTAACAGGCTCAACGGCGCAACCGCGGCAGGTGGCGGCCAGACCATCAACGACGTGAACAGCAACTGCGACAACGACGGCTTCACCACCTCCACGTCCTGGGGCTACCGCGCTCGCGCCATCTGGGAATATCCGGACGTCTTCGCTGGCGTGAACCTCAAGCCCAACGTGGCCTGGTCCCATGACGTCAAGGGTTACTCGCCGGGCCCTGGCGGCAACTTCGAGGAAGGCCGCAAAGCCGTCAGCCTCGGGTTGGATGCCGAGTACCAGAACACCTACAACGCCAGCCTGGCCTACACCAACTTCTTTGGTGGCGACTTCAGCACCGTGGACGATCGCGACTTCCTGGCGCTCAGCGTCGGCGTGACCTTCTAAGCACCGTATTTCAGGACGACACACTATGAAAGTAACAAAGAATCTGTTGCAGGCCGGTGTCTTGGGGCTGTCCCTGCTGGCCGCCAGCGTCATGGCGGCCGTACCCGCGGCCGAGGCCGACAAGCTGGGCAAGAGCCTGACGCCGATGGGTGCCGAGATGGCTGGCAACGCCGACGGTTCGATCTCGGCCTGGAAACCCATGGCCAAGAACGCCGGCGCCGTGGACAGCAAGGGCTTCCTGGCCGACCCGTTCCCGACTGAAAAACCGCTGTTCACCATCACTGCGCAGAACGTCGAGCAGTACAAGGACAAACTCGCCCCAGGCCAGTACGCGATGTTCAAGCGCTACCCGGAAACCTTCAAGATGCCGGTCTACCCGACCCATCGCGGCGCCACCGTGCCGGACGAGGTGTTCGCCTCCATCAAGAAGAATGCGGTCAACACCAAGCTGGTCTCCGGCGGCAACGGCCTGGAGAACTTCGAGACGGCCGTGCCGTTCCCGATTCCCCAGAGCGGTGTTGAAGTCATCTGGAACCACATCACCCGCTATCGCGGCGGCAGCGTGACGCGCCTGGTCACCCAGGCCACCCCGCAGCCCAACGGTTCGTACAGCCTGGTGTACTTCCGCGACCAGTTCGTGTTCCGCGACAAGATGAAGGATTTCGATCCGGCCAACCCGGGCAACATCCTGTTCTACTTCAAGCAACAAGTGACCGCGCCGGCGCGCCTGGCCGGTGGTGTGCTGCTGGTGCACGAGACCCTCGACCAAGTGAAGGAACCGCGTTCGGCGTGGGTCTACAACGCTGGCCAGCGCCGTGTGCGCCGTGCCCCGCAGGTGTCCTACGACGGCCCGGGTACGGCGGCCGACGGCCTGCGTACCTCCGACAACCTGGACATGTACAACGGCGCACCGGACCGCTACGACTGGAAACTGGAAGGCAAGAAAGAGCTGTACATCGCCGCCAACAGCTACAGGATCGATTCGCCGCAACTCAAGTACGCCGACATCATCAAGGCCGGGCACATCAACCAGGACCTGACCCGCTACGAGCTGCGGCGCGTCTGGCACGTGACCGCGACCCTGAAGGAAGGCCAGCGCCACATCTACGCCAAGCGTGACTTCTACATCGATGAGGACACCTGGCAAGCCGCGGTGATCGACCACTACGACGGTCGTGGTCAACTGTGGCGCGTGGCCGAGGCTCATGCCGAGAACTACTACGACAAGCAAGTGCCGTGGTACGCCCTAGAAACCCTCTACGACCTGCAGTCCGGCCGCTACCTGGCGCTGGGCATGAAGAACGAAGAGAAATCGGCCTACGACTTCGGCTTCACCGCCACCACCGCCGACTTCACCCCGAACGCACTGCGCCAGGACGGCATCCGCTAAACCGCTCCACCCGAGGCCGCATCCTCGAAACAACGCCCCGACTGGTTCGGGGCGTTTTTTTTGTTCGAGCAGTCAACACAAAACCCTGTGGCGAGGGGATTTATCCCCGCTGGGCTGCGAAGCAGCCCCAAAAAGCTTGAAGGCTATCCGGCTGATGTTCAGAGGTAGAGGGCTGAGGGGGCCGCTTCGCAGCCCAGCGGGGATAAATCCCCTCGCCACAGAAGTGAAGCCACACGCCTTTCAAGTTGAATCGACTTGTAGTCTTTTTGTAGCCATTTGTAGCACTCCCTTCAATACCTCCTCGTTTACCGCTAGTCTGCGGACATCTGCAACGCCGCCACCCGCATTCCTACAAGAGCCGGCCATGACTGATTTGTCTTCACTTCCGGATTCTGCCCGCGCAGCCATCGCGGTACAGGACGGGCGTTTCTACCGCCCGCCCTTGCCCGACGGCCATGTCGCGCGGCCGCGGTTGTGCGAGCGTTTGGCCGCTGGGCTTGGGGGCAGGTTGCTGTTGGTCAGTGCCCCGGCGGGGTTCGGTAAAAGCTCCCTGGCGGTGGAGTTCTGCCAGAGCCTGCCGGCCCATTGGCAAAGCCTCTGGCTGGGGCTCAGTGCCCGGGACAACGATCCGGGGCGTTTCCTGGAGCGCTTGCTCGAAGGGCTCCAGGCGTTTTTCCCGCAGCTGGGTGGCCGGGCACTGGGGCTGCTGAAAATGCGCCAGCGCCATCAACCCTTTGCCTTCGAAGAATGGCTCGATGGTTTGCTGGACGAATTGTCCGCCCACTTGTCGCTCCGTAACCCCTTGCTGCTGGTCCTCGACGATTACCACTTGGCCCAGGGGCCGGTGCTGGATCGCTCCCTGCAATTTTTCCTCAATCACCTGCCCGACGGTTTGCTGGTACTCGTCACCAGCCGCCAGCGCCCGGACTGGCACCTGGCGCGCCTGCGCCTGTCGCGGCAATTGCTCGAACTCAACGAGCAAGACCTGCGCCTGACCCATGACGAAGCCTTGACCCTGCTCCAGCATCACAGCAGCTCGTTGCGCGGCGAGGCGCTGGAAAACCTCATCCAGCGCAG
The DNA here is from genome assembly GCF_900106885.1 of Pseudomonas sp. NFACC14. Lineage (NCBI taxonomy): Bacteria > Pseudomonadati > Pseudomonadota > Gammaproteobacteria > Pseudomonadales > Pseudomonadaceae > Pseudomonas > Pseudomonas sp. NFACC14. The sequence goes on along the minus strand of NZ_FNOA01000041.1, from coordinate 2,669 downwards.
TGAAGGCTGGGTGGCCGGGCTGCGGTTCTGGTTGCTGGCCGCCTCCGAGGCCGGCAGCGAAGGCCTGCTGCCCCAGGCTCTGCACGGTGGGGAAGGGCTGATCCGCGATTACCTGCTCGAGGAAGTCATCGATTGCCTGCCCGCCGAGGTGCAGGCGTTCCTCTACGACACGGCCCCTCAGGAACGCTTTTGCAGCGCGCTGTGCGATGCCGTGCGCGAAGCCCATGACAGTGGCGAAATACTGCGTTACCTGGCGGCTCACCAAGTCTTCCTGGTGCCGCTGGACGAACACGGTCACTGGTATCGTTATCACCACTTGTTTTCCGACCTGCTGCGCAGTCGCCCCAGCGCGCCGGCCATGGTCCCGGCCGCGACCCTGCACCTGCGGGCCTGTCGCTGGTTCAACGCCCAGGGCCTGATCGACGAAGCCGTGGAACAGGCGCTGCGGGCCGGGCACCTGGACGTGGCGGCGAACCTGGTGCAGAACCTTTCGGAGGAGCAACTGCTGGCCGAGCAGAACGTCGGCATGTTGCTGCGCTGGAAAATGGATTTGCCCGACAGCCTGCTCATCAGCACGCCGCGACTGATCGTGCTCTACAGCTGGGCATTGGGCCTGGCCTGTCAATTGGATGCCGCCGAAGAGCTGGCCGCGCACTTGAGTCGCTTCCTGCCCGCCCCTTCGGCCACCGCGCAAAAATCCATGCTCGCCCAATGGCTGGCCCTGAGCGGCATCGTCGCCCGTGGCCGCGGTGATCGCGAGGCCACCTTGCGTTATTGCAGCGAAGCCCTGGAGAGCCTACCGCAAAAACGCTACGGCCAAAGGCTGATGTGCCTGTCCACCTTGTCGAACCTGGCGATTGCCGACGGCGACCTGTGGCGAGCCCGGAACCTGAACCGCGACTCCCTTGAGCTGGCGCAGCGGGTTGGCAACCCATTGTTCGAGGCCCTGGCCCATTACGACCGTGCCCGGGTCTTGCAGGCGCGGGGGGAAATCCTGCGGGCGCTGGACGAAGTGCACCAGGGTTTGCAGCGTTTGCATGCACTATCGCCCCAGCGGCTTTATGCGGTGCGGGCGCGGTTGATCATGTACGAGGGTTTCCTGCTGACCTTGCGCATGCAACCCCAGGTCGGCCTGGCGCGGTTGCAGGCAGGCCTCACCGAAGCCCGCGCCTGTCGCGACATCAGCGTGCTGATCGGCCATTGCGTGATCGCCCGTATCGAGGGTCATGGCGGCGAGTTCGCCCGGGCCTTTGCCGAACTGGCTGAAGCCGAGCGCCTGATGCACATCTGGGACGTTCCGCCGATCTACTACCTGGCAATGATTACCCTGGTCAAATGCGAACTCTGGCTGGCCCAGGGGCGCACCGACCTGGCCGAAGCCTGGCTGGCCCGCTTGGGCCAGACCTACACGGGCGAACGGGCCGCCGCGCCGCCGGAATTCCACCCGCAATTGCCGCTGCATGTCGAATTGCAGCAGGCGGTGCTGGAATCCATCCGGGGTCAACCGATGCTTGCCGAAGGGCGACTCGATGCCCTGCTTGAACACGGCCAGCAAACCGGCCGGCAAATGCTCAGCGTGATGGCCCTCAACCAGAAGGTCGCCTTGCTGTTGAGCGTCGGCCGTGAGCCCGAAGCCCGCCGTACCCTGGCCCAAGCTTTCGAAGCCGCCAGCGGCGGGGTGTTGCAGCCCTTCGAGTGGTTGTTTGGCAAGCACTGTGAATGGTTTCGCGAACAACTGCTGCACGCACCGCCCAGCACGTTGCGCGAACATCTGCTCGAGCGCCTGCCCTCGACGGTGGTCCAGCCTGTCGACCCGGCGGCACCTGTCGAAACCCTCAGCAGTCGCGAGCGGGCGGTGTTGCAACTGATTGCCCAGGGCTGTTCGAACCAGGAGATCAGCGAGCAATTGTTCATCTCGCTGCACACCGTCAAGACCCACGCCAGCCACATCAACAGCAAACTCGGCGTCGAGCGCCGCACCCAGGCGGTGGCGCGGGCGAAGGCGTTGGGGTTGTTGGGCTGAGCAAGGTTTTGGGGGCGGTGAGAAAAACCTGTGGCGAGGGAGTAAGCTTTCTTGCCACAAAGGCTTTGACAAGGAATCCCTCGATGTTGCCTCTGTACAAAACCATCCCATCCCCCGTCGGCCAGTTGATCCTCGTCGCCCGGGAGACAAGACTGGCGGCCATCCTGTGGGAAAACGAGCGGCTCAACCGGGTGCGCCTGGGGCCTTTGGAAGAAGACACCCAGCATCCGGTCCTCAAGGAAACCGAACGTCAGTTGCTGGAGTATTTCGCCGGTCAACGCCGCCGTTTCGAATTGGAGCTGGACTTTGCCGGCACTGATTTCCAGGTCCGAGTGTGGCACGCACTGCTGACCATCCCCTTCGGTGAAACCCGCAGCTACCGCGACATCGCCGTCCAGATCGGCCAACCGACAGCGGTCCGGGCGGTCGGCGCCGCCAACGGTCGCAATCCCATCTCGATCATCGCCCCGTGCCACCGCGTCATCGGCAGCTCCGGCAGCCTCACCGGCTTCGCTGGCGGCCTGGCGGCCAAACAATTGCTGCTCAGCCTCGAAGGCCAGCAGACCCTGCAGTTGGCGTTCTGACTGCCACCTCCCTGTGTGACTGCAGATTTTGCATCCATCCCCAATCCCCTGTGGGAGCGAGC
>NZ_FNOA01000037.1:0-41881 GCF_900106885.1 Pseudomonas sp. NFACC14 | reverse complement strand
TGCTCGCGATAGCGGAATGTCAGGCGACATTGATGTTGAATGGGCTGGCCTCATCGCGAGCGAGCTCGCTCCCACAGTAGATTGGCGGTGTGTTGTAGATTGAAGGCAACAGGCAACGACCTAAGCCACAGTGATTCTCGAGGCGGGGAGGCGTAGGCCTCCCCGCATCGTTTTTGGAAAGCACATGAATATTCTGATCGTTGGGCCCAGTTGGGTCGGTGACATGGTAATGGCGCAGACACTGTTCCAGTGTCTGAAGCAGCGTCATCCGCAGTGCGAAATCGATGTCCTGGCCCCCGAGTGGAGCCGGCCGATCCTGGAACGCATGCCCGAAGTGCGCAAGGCCTTGAGCTTCCCGCTCGGCCACGGCGTGCTGGAGCTGGCGACCCGTCGACGCATCGGCAAATCCCTGGCCGGTCAGTACGACCAGGCGATCCTGTTGCCCAATTCATTGAAATCGGCGTTGGTGCCGTTCTTCGCCGGTATTGCCAAGCGCACCGGTTGGCGTGGCGAGTTTCGCTACGGCCTGCTCAACGACGTGCGCGCCTTGGATAAAGACCGTTACCCGCTGATGATCGAACGTTTCATGGCCCTGGCCTATGCGCCGGGGGCCGAGTTGCCCAAGCCGTATCCGCGGCCGAGCCTGCGGATCGACCCGGTGACCCGCGATGCGGCGCTGGCCAAGTTCGGCCTGAGCCTGGACCGTCCGGTGCTGGCCCTGTGTCCAGGGGCCGAGTTCGGCGAATCCAAACGCTGGCCGGCGGAACATTACGCCCAGGTGGCCGAGGCGAAGATTCGCGAAGGCTGGCAAGTCTGGCTGTTCGGCTCGAAAAAAGATCACCCGGTGGGCGAGGACATCCGCTCGCGGTTGATCCCGGGCCTTCGGGAAGAGTCGGTGAACCTCAGTGGCGACACGTCCCTGGCCGAGGCCATCGACCTGCTGTCCTGCGCCGATTCGGTGGTGTCCAACGATTCGGGCCTGATGCACGTGGCCGCAGCCCTTAACCGTCCCTTGGTGGCGGTCTACGGTTCCACCTCGCCAGGCTTCACGCCGCCGCTGGCCGACCAGGTCGAAGTCGTGCGCCTGGGCATCGAATGCAGCCCGTGCTTCGACCGCACCTGCCGTTTCGGCCATTACAATTGCCTGCGCCAGCTCATGCCGCCGTCGGTGAACGAGGCCCTGGAGCGTTTGCAGGGCACACCCGTGGAGGTTCGGTAACTTGCGGGTATTGCTGATCAAGACCTCTTCGCTGGGGGATGTGGTCCACACCCTGCCGGCGCTGACCGATGCGGCTCGGGCGATTCCGGGCATCAAGTTCGATTGGGTGGTGGAAGAAGGCTTCGCCGAAATCCCCACCTGGCACCCGGCCGTGGGCAAGGTCATCCCGGTGGCGATCCGGCGCTGGCGCAAGAACCTCTGGCAAACCATCAAGAGCGGCGAATGGCGACGTTTCAAGCAGAGCGTGCGCGCCGAAAAATATGACTTGGTGATCGACGCCCAGGGCCTGTTGAAAAGCGCCTGGCTGACCCGTTACGTCAAGGCACCAGTAGCCGGTCTGGATAAGCATTCGGCGCGTGAACCCCTGGCGGCGCGCTTTTATTCCCGGCGCCTGGCGGTTGCCCGTGGTCAGCATGCGGTCGAGCGCGTGCGCCAGCTGTTCGCCGTGGCGCTGGGGTATGACTTGCCGCAGACGCTGGGTAACTACGGCCTCGATGTCGACCGGCTGGTGGAGTTGCCACGTCCCTATCCCTACGTGGTGTTCCTGCACGGCACCACCTGGGAGTCCAAGCATTGGCCCGAACTTTACTGGCGCCAGCTCACTGAGCGCATGGGGCAGTTCGGCGTGGTCGTCAAGCTGCCGTGGGGCAACCCAGCCGAAAAGGCCCGGGCCGAGCGCATCGCCAGCGGGCTGCGCAACGCCTTGGTCCTGCCGAAGTTGAACCTCGGCGGCATGGGCAAGGTACTTGCCGGCGCCCAGGCCTGCGTGGCCGTGGACACCGGCCTCGGGCACCTGGCCGCGGCCCTGGACGTGCCGACCATTTCGCTGCTCGGCCCGACCAATCCGGTGCTGACCGGTGCCTATGGCAAGGGCCAGATTCACCTCGCCAGTGATTTCCCTTGCGCGCCGTGCATGCAGAAACACTGCACTTACCCGCCGACCGCCGAAGATGCCCGGCGGTTTGACCTGAAACGCGAGCAGCCCCTGTGCTTCACGCGTCTGAACCCCGAGCGTGTTGCCAGCCACCTGAGCACGTTATTGGCTGAGGAGCCGCGCTGATGCAATTGGCTTTTGTCCTTTACAAGTACTTCCCCTTCGGTGGCCTGCAGCGTGACTTCATGCGCATCGCCCTGGAATGCCAGCGACGCGGTCACCAGATCCGTGTCTACACGCTGATTTGGGAAGGTGACGTGCCGCCCGGCTTCGAGGTGCTGGTGGCGCCGGTCAAGGCGCTGTTCAATCATCGCCGCAACGAGAAACTCAGTGCGTGGATGGAGGCCGACCTGGCCAGGCGCCCGGTGGACCGTCTGATCGGCTTCAACAAAATGCCCGGCCTGGACGTGTACTACGCCGCCGACGGCTGCTTCGAAGACAAGGCGCAGAACCTGCGCAACTCGCTGTACCGGCGCTGGGGCCGCTACCGACATTTCGCCGAGTACGAGCGGGCCGTGTTCGCCAAGGATGCAAAAACCGACGTACTGATGATTTCCGAGGTCCAGCAGCCGCTGTTCATCAAGCACTACGGCACACCGCTGGAACGCTTTCACCTGCTGCCACCGGGCATCGCCCAGGACCGGCGGCGGCCCGCCGATGCCGATGAGATCCGCGCCGCGTTCCGGGCCGAATTCGAGCTGGCCGATGACGACCTGCTGCTGGTGCAGATTGGCTCCGGGTTCAAGACCAAGGGCGTGGATCGCAGCCTCAAGGCCCTGGCCGCGTTGCCAGCCGAGCTGCGAAAACGCACCCGGCTATTTGTAATTGGCCAGGACGACCCCAAGGTATTCCAACTGCAGAGCGCCGCGCTGGGGCTGGGCGACAACGTGCGGTTCCTCAAGGGCCGCAGCGACATCCCGCGTTTCCTGCTGGGCGCCGATCTGTTGATCCATCCGGCGTACAACGAGAACACCGGCACCGTACTGCTCGAAGCACTGGTGGCCGGGTTGCCAGTACTGGTCAGCGCGGTGTGTGGGTACGCCCATTACATCGCCGAGGCCGACAGTGGCCTGGTGCTGGATGAGCCGTTCGAACAAGCCCAGCTCAACGAATACCTGGGCCGCATGTTGAACGATGCCGAAGCCCGGGCGGCCTGGAGCCGCAACGGTCTGGCCTTCGCCGAGACGGCCGACCTCTACAGCATGCCGCAGCACGCGGCCGATGTGATATTGGCGGAGCACGCACAATGAAGTTGATGCTGGCCGAACCGTTCAAGAGCCTTTGGGCCGGGCGCGATGCGTTCACCGAAGTCGAAGCGCTCAAGGGCGAGGTCTATCGTGAACTGGAAGCCCGGCGCACCTTGCGCACGGAGGTGGACGGTCGCGGCTTTTTCGTGAAGATCCACCGTGGCATCGGTTGGGGCGAGATCTTCAAGAACCTGTTCACCGCCAAGCTGCCGGTACTCGGGGCAGGGCAGGAATGGAAGGCTATCCAGCGTTTGCAGGAAGCCGGCGTGCCGACCATGACCGCTGTCGCCTACGGCGAGAAGGGCAGCAACCCGGCGGACCAGCACTCGTTCATCATCACCGAAGAGCTGGCGCCGACCGTCAGCCTCGAAGATTTCAGCATCGACTGGGTCAAGCGGCCGCCGCAACCGACGCTCAAGCGTGCGCTGATCGCCGAAGTGGCGCGCATGACCGGCATGATGCACCGCGCCGGCGTCAACCATCGTGACTGCTACATCTGCCATTTTCTGCTGCACACCGACAAGCCGGTGACCCCTGGGGATTTCAAACTCTCGGTGATCGACCTGCACCGCGCCCAGACCCGTCCCGCCATCACCACTCGCTGGCGCAACAAGGACCTGGCGGCGCTGTATTTCTCGGCGCTGGACATCGGCCTGACCCGCCGCGACAAGCTGCGTTTTCTCAAGGGCTATTTCCAGCAGCCGCTGCGGCGGATCCTCGCCGAAGAGGCGTCGTTGCTGGCCTGGCTCGAAGGCAAGGCCAACAAGCTGTATGCCCGCAAGCAGCGGTACGGGGACGCGCTCTGATGTCGGGTTGGAATCTGGAACCGGAATACGTCGAGCTGGCGAAGGATTTTGGCAGCCTTGAAGCGGTGTTCGCGTTGCAAGGGGAGCGTTTGACCCGAGACCCGTTGTCGGAGGTGATCCGGGTGCAGCGCAACGGCGTGAACTATTACGTCAAGCGCTACGTCGGTGCCGGCAAAGGTTTGCGACGCTATCTGGGCAAGCCACGGGTCAAGTCCGAATGGCAGAACCTCAAGCGCTTCGCCAAATGGGGTATTCCCACCGCCGAAGTCGTGGGCTGGGGCTTGGAGCGAAACGGTGCGACCTATGCCCGTGGCGCGCTGATCACCCGTGAACTGCCCCGCACCGAAGACCTCTCGGCGCTCGCCGAGCGTCACGATTCGCGGCTGGCGGACCGTGCCTGGGTCGATCATGTCAGTCGGCAACTGGCCGGCTATACGCGGACCATGCACGACCACCGCTTCACCCATAACGATCTGAAGTGGCGCAACCTGCTGATCGATGATCACTCGCGGCTGTTCCTGATCGACTGCCCGAACGGGGATTTCTGGCGTGGTTTCTGGCTCAAGTACCGCATCACCAAGGATTTGGCATGCCTGGATAAAGTGGCCAAATACCATTTGTCGGCCACGCAGCGCCTGCGTTTTTACCTGCAATACCGCCAGCGCGACCGGCTCGATGCGTGCGACAAGAAACGCATCCGTCACGTGGTGAGATTTTTCGAGGGGCGTGAATGACTGACTTTCTGGCCGCTGAAGACCGAGCGTTGCTGCAACGCCATGGCCTGGACAGCTTCGAGGCCTTGTGGGCGCGGCAACTGGATGCGGTGGACGAACCCAACACCTCGGGCGACGGCTGGAGCAGCGTGTTCCGGCTGGACCTGGACGGGCAGGGTTATTACCTCAAGCGCCAAAGCAATTACCTGACCCGGACCTGGTCCCACCCTTTTGGCGAGCCGAGTTTTTCCCGGGAATTTCGCAACATCAGCCGTTATCGGCAGCTGGGGATTCCGGCCCTGCAAGCGGTGTTCTATGGCCAGCGCAAGGTGGAGGGCGAGGTGCGGGCGATCCTGCTGACCCGAGCCCTGGATGGCTGGGACGACCTGGACTCGCTGTTGCAACGCTGGCCGAGCCTGACGGCGACGCAGCGCACCACCGTCCTCGACGCCTGCGGGCAGTTGGCGCGGCGCCTGCATGGCATGCATCAGGTGCACGGTTGCTTCTATCCCAAACACATCTTCCTGCAAGCCACCGCCGACGGTTATCAAGCGCAATTGATCGACCTGGAAAAGACTCGGCCGCTGCTGTTTGGTCGGCGTGATCGGGTCAAGGACCTGGAGCCGTTGTTGCGGCGCGCGTCCATCTGGAGTGAGGCCGATGTACGCCAGCTGTTGTCTGTCTACCTGGCCCAACCGCTCGACGCCGGGCTGGTCGACAGCTGGATGGAGCGCCTGAGCGCCCGGCGCAGCCACAAGGGAGCCCGTTGATGCATTTGTCCGAATTGAAGAATGCCGGCCGCAGCCCCAGCCTGCCATTGAGCCTGGAACTGGCTGACGCCGCCGGCCCGGCGCAATTGCAGCTGCTTTCGCTGTTGCGGGTGTTGCCGGGGCAGCGCTATGTCGGGGCGGGCATCTGGCGTGGTCGGCCGGTGCTGGCCAAATTGTTGGTGGGCAATAAAGCCGCCCGGCACTTCCAACGGGAACTGCAAGGCGTGCGCTTGCTGGCGGAACAGGGGCTGACGACGCCGCTGTTGCTCGCCGATGGCTTGAACGAGGCTGAAGGCGGCTGGTTGTTGTTCGAATTGCTCGAAGGCGCCGAGAGCCTGGGGGATGCCTGGCAACGGGTCGAACACTTGCCCTTGCTGGCCGACGAACAGACGGCGGTGCTGGCCGAAGCCCTGGGCGCCATTGCGCAACTGCACGGCAAAGGCCTGTGGCAGGAAGACCTGCACCTGGACAATCTGCTGCGCTACGACGGCAAGCTCTACTTGATCGACGGTGCCGGCATCCGCGCCGAAACCCCGGGGCAACCGTTGTCGCGGCAGAAAGTCCTGGAAAACCTGGGGGTGTTTTTCGCCCAGCTTCCCAAGGCCCTCCAGCCGTTCAATGAAGAGCTGTTGGTGTATTACCTGTTGGGCAACGCCGAACACGCGCTGCCCATGGAAGCGCTGCAAAAACAGATCGACAAGGTGCAGGCCTGGCGCCTGAAGGATTTTCTCGAAAAAGTCGGGCGCGAGTGCAGCCTGTTCAGCGTACAGCGCGGGGCGTTCGGTTTGCGGGCGATCCGTCGGGATGAAGAAGCGGCCATGACGCCGGTGCTGGAGCAGGCCGATGCGCTGCTCGACCAGGGGCATCTGTACAAGACCGGCGGCGCGGCCAGCGTCGGCAAAGTCGAGGCGAACGGTCGCACCTTGGTGATCAAGCGCTACAACATCAAGAACTTCGCCCACTGGCTCAAGCGCTTCTGGCGCCCGAGCCGGGCCTGGTATTCGTGGCGCGAAGGCCATCGCCTGGCCTTCCTCGGCATTGCCACGCCCAAGCCACTGGCCTTGCTGGAAAAGCGTTTCCTGTGGCTGCGCCGTGGCGCCTACCTGGTCACCGAGCACTTGTCGGGGCCGGACATCATCGAGCGCTTCGGCCCTTACGTGCAGAGCGGTGAAGCCCCCGAAGCCGAGTTGCTGGCGCTGGATCGCTTGTTCGCCGACCTGATCCGCGAGCGCATCAGCCATGGCGACTTCAAGGGCCACAACCTGTTCTGGCAGCATGACCGCTGGGCGCTGATCGACCTCGACTCGATGTGCCAGCACCGCACCCAGGCCAGCTTCGCCACGGCCTACGCCCGGGATCGCGCGCGGTTCATGCGTAATTGGCCTGAGGACAGTGCGCTGTATCGGGTGATTGACCAGCGGTTGCCCAAAACAGTCGATAGCGCCTCGTAGAGTCCTGTGGCGAGGGAGCAAGCTCCCTCGCCACAGGGACGGTGCTCTGCCTTCCCAATTAACACCGGACAGCGACCCGCCACTCACTGCTAGAGGCTTAAGATCGCTTTTAAGCTATAATCCCGCCCTTTAGCTGCCTCGCACCCCTGGCGCGCGGCACATCCATTTTCGCGGCGCTTGTCGCCCGTATGCAGATATAAGAGGCTAGACCCTGTGGCATTGACGATTCTTGGCCTGTCCGGCGCCCTTAGCCATGATCCTTCCGCAGCGCTGTACATAGACGGCAAGCTGATCGCGGCGGCCGAGGAAGAGCGCTTCGTACGCGATAAACATGCAAAGAACCGCATGCCCTACGAGTCGGCGAAGTTCTGCCTTGAACAAGCCGGCATCAAGCCTTCCGACGTCGATGTCGTGGCGATTCCGTTCGCCCCGATCAGTCTGTTCGGCGAGGCGCGCTGGCACTACGCCAAGCGTTACTGGTACGCCCCGGACCGGGCCCTCGACGCGATCCTGATGGGCAACCGTCGCTACAAGCGCTATCGCCGCAAGATCGTCTGGTGCCTGGAGCAACTGGGCTTCGATCCGAAGAAAATCAAGATCGAGCCGGTCGAGCACCACCTGGCCCACGCCTCCAGCGCCTACCACTGCTCGGGCTTCCAGGAAAAAACCGCGATCCTGGGCATCGACGGCAAGGGCGAGTACGCGACGACCTTCTTCGGCTACGGCGAAAACGGCAAGATCCACAAGATCAAGGAATTCTTCGACCCGGACTCCCTGGGCGGCCTGTACGGCGCGATCACCGAGTTCCTCGGTTTTGAAATGCTCGACGGCGAATTCAAGGTCATGGGCATGGCGCCCTACGGCGATGCCACCAAGTACGATTTCTCCCGCCTGGCCTCGTTCGAAAACGGCGAGCTGGTGATCAATACCGACTACGCCAACGTGATCGGCCTGCGCCGCTATAAAGAGAAGGGCAAGGGCTTCTACTTCTCGCCGAAGCTGATCGAGTGGCTCGGCCCGAAGCGCGAAGGCGACATCGCCGACGAGCCGTACATCCACTACGCGGCGAGCATGCAGGCGCTGTTCGAGAAGCTCGCGCTGCAAATGATCGACCACTACCTGGGCGACGTGCTCAAGGAAACCGGCAAGCTGGCCTTCGCCGGCGGCTGTGCGCTGAACGTCAAGCTGAACCAGAAGATCATCGCCCGTGACGACGTCAAGGAGCTGTTCGTGCAACCGGCTTCCGGTGACGCCGGTACGGCGGTGGGTGCGGCGGCGTATGTGTCCCACGCCCGTGGCGTGCCGGTGGAGAAGATGGAACACGTCTACCTCGGCCCGGCCTACAGCAACGAAGACGTGATCGCCGCATGCGCCCGTCATCCGAGCAAGCCTGCCTGGCGCAAGATCGACAACACCCCCGAGCGCATCGCCAGGATCATGGTCGACGGCAACCCGGTGGCCTGGTTCCAGGGCCGCATGGAGTTTGGCCCGCGTGCCTTGGGCGGCCGCTCGATCATCGGATGCCCAAGCGCCAGCGGCGTGGCCGATCGGATCAACGAACAGATCAAGTTCCGCGAGCGCTGGAGGCCTTTCTGCCCGTCGATGCTCGACACCGTTGCGCCGCAGATGATCAAGGTCGATCACCCGGCACCGTTCATGACCTTCACCTTCGAAGTCGCCGAAGAATGGAAAACCCGCGTGCCGGAAGTCGTCCATGAAGACGGCACCTCCCGGGCCCAGGTGCTCAAGCGCGAATACAACCCGCGCTACTACGACATGATGAAGGCCCTGGAAGTGCTGACCGGCAACGGCGTGTCGCTGAACACCTCGCTCAACCGTCGTGGCGAACCGATGATCTGCTCGCCGACCGATGCGCTGAACATGTTCTTCGGTTCCGACCTGCAGTACCTGATCATGGAAGACATCCTGGTGGTCAAAGACGGCGTGGACGCTTATGACACGCTCGGCTGAGCGACAGGTGCTGCAGTTCTGCCACGGTTATGACGGGCCGTTCCTGGACTGCGCCCGTCAGTACGCCAGCTTGTTCGCGGGCACTGGCTATCGCGTGACCACGGTGTTCCTCACTGGGGCGGCCGATGCCGAAGTCGCTGCCGCCTGTGCCTCGGACGAAGTGCTGTTCATGGAATACAGCTCCAGTGCCATTCGTGGCCTGAAGCTGGGCGCCATCGGCGATCTGCGCAAGATCGCCGCCTCGCGCAATTTCAGTTTCTGCATTGCCCATCGCTTCAAGCCGATCTACATCGCCCTGTTGGGTACTCGCTTGCCGGTGATTGGCGTGCACCATGCCTTCGGGGACTACCAGCGGCGCACTCGCCGGTTGTTCGCCCACGTTTACCGCAAGCGCCTGAGCCTGCTCGGGGTCTCCGATGCGGTGCGTGACGACATGCGCCGTTGCCTGCCGAAATGGCCGGCTGCCCGGATCCAGACCCTCTACAACCGCATCGACCTTGATGCCGCCCAGGCCGGCTTGGTCTCCCGGGAGGAGGCGCGGCATACGCTGGGGTTGGATACGGACACCTGGATTGTCGGCAATGTCGGCCGCCTACACCCGGACAAGGACCAGGCCACATTGCTGCGCGGCTTTGCCGCGGCGCTGGGGCATCTGCCGGTCAACAGCCAGTTGGCCATTCTCGGCAAGGGCCGCCTGGAGCAGGACCTCAAGGCGCTGGCCCGAGAGCTGGGCATTGCCGATCGTGTGCTGTTCCTCGGCCAAGTGCCTGAGGCGCGCCGTTATTTCCGTGCTTTTGATGTGTTCGCCCTGAGCTCCGACCATGAACCGTTCGGCATGGTGCTGCTCGAAGCCATGGCCGCCGGGGTACCGTTGCTGGCTACGGCCTGTGGTGGTGCCAAGGAAGTGGTCGAAGGCGTTGGCATCCTGTTTCCGCTGGGCGACGCCGAGCACATGGCCCAGGGGCTGCAACACCTGGCGGCCATGGACGATCTGCAGCGTCGCCAATGCGCCGAGCTGATGCTCGATCGCTTGCGCGAACGTTTTTCGGATCGCGCCGTACGCGAGGCATTCTGGCGTTTGCCCCAAGTCACCGAACTGGCGCCGAGGGCCTGATGTTCAACCGATTCCAAGGCTGGCGCGAGCGTGGCTGGACCGCCGTCGATGCGTCGATTTATGCCCAGGCCTGGCAGCGTTTCGGCGGCAGCGTGGCCACTCATCCCCTGGTGGTCGAGCGCCTGGCGGCCCTGGCCGGAATTCCCGTGCGTTACCTGGCGTTCGAGCAGGACGGTGAGCTCAAGGCGGCCATACCGACCTGGGGCCGCGACCTGGCGCTGTCCAAGGACGTGCTCAAGCGCAGCGGCAAGAAGGGCTTGTTCGACCTGGGCAATGCCGAGCTGATCCTGCCGGCGGCGCCCGATGCGCAAGCGCCGTTGCGTCATCGTGGACGTTACCTGTCGGCCCTCAACGAGGGGCGCTTCAGCGGTTTGAAGTTGCAGCAGGAACAACTGGCCATGGCCCGCACGCCGGAAGAGCTGTCCAAGAAGTTTCGCTACAACCAGCGCCGTGAACTGCGTTTGCTGGAAGAGGCGGGCGGCGTGGTGCGGCCGGTCGACGAGTTTTCCAGCGCCGAGCTGGCTTCGATCTACTGCGACCTGTTCCTGCGTCGCTGGGGCTTTGCGGCCACCGGTGCCGAACGCATGGGCGAGGTGATCGAGCTGTTGCGCGAATGGCTGATCGGCTCGGTGATCTTTCTCAACGATGCGCCGATTGCGATCCAGCTGGTGTATCGCGTCGAAGCGCCCGAGTGGATCAGCGTCGAGTACATCAACGGTGGTGTCGACCCGCAGACCCGCGAATTCAGCCCTGGCAGCGTGTTGAGCTTCCTCAATACCCAAAGCGCCTGGGAACACGCCCGTGCCGCCGGCAAGCCGCTGCGTTTTTCGTTCGGCCGGGCGGACCGGGAATACAAGGACCGTTGGTGCAACCCCGTGCCGGTGTTTACCGTATGAACCCACCCATGAGTCGCAAGCAACAGTTACTCCGGCGCCACCGTCGCAACAAGCGCGTAGGGTTGTTGCTTGCCCTGGTGGTGTTGGTGTCGCTGGGTGTCGGGGTGGCCTGGTGGCTGCCCCTGGTAGTGGCGGTGCTGGGCTGGATCGCCCACGAGGCGTGGTTCGCCGATCACCTGTTCTATTCGCCCCGGGACGATTACCAATACAGCTTCCCGCCGTTCACCCAGCAACCCAAGGTGCATTTGAATGCCGGGCGGCTTCGGTTGGACGAAGGCGTGATTCTGGATGATGGCGCGACGCTGATCCTCGCACTGCGGATCAAGAGCACCTGGCTGGGACGTTTCATCGACCCGCTCGTCGAGTTGTCGGGGGGGGAAAGGGACCTGCAAACCTTCGAGCGCGGGGTCAATGGCCTGCGCTATCTCAACCTCAGCGAGCAGGGCCCGGCGTTGTCCCGGGGCGAGCTGCGCCTGCGCGGGCGTCATTGCCGTTTGCTGGGCGAGCCGACGCTGTGGTCCTTCACGGCGCCACCAGTGCAGCATCAGCGGGTGATGGTCATCGCGCCCCATGCCGATGACGCGGAGCTGGCTGCCTACGGTTTGTACAGCCAGGCTGACGAGGCCTGGATCGTGACGCTGACAGCGGGTGAAATCGAAGCCGGGCATTATCGGAAGATGGGCCTGGACAGCGTCGAAGCCGCGCGACTCAAGGGCCGTTTGCGAGCCTGGGACAGCATTGCCGTACCCCGCTGGGCCGGCGTGCCTGAAGCGCACTGCGTGCAGTTGGGTTATTTCTGCCTGCAACTGGCGGCCATGCAAGCCGCGCCGAGCCAGCCCCAGGGTTCTCGCGAGGCGGGTCTGAGCGATACCCGGCTGTTCCGCCAGTTGAACCCGTTCGCCCTGCCCGGCGATGACGACGGTGCGCCCACCTGGAACAACCTGCTGGCAGACCTGCGCGTGCTGCTGCTCAAGGCGCGTCCCGAAGTCATTGTATTGCCACACCCGACCCTTGATCCGCACCCCGATCATCTCTGCGCCCATCATGCCGTCCTGCAAGCCCTCGAAGGCCTGGAGTGGCAACCGACCACGCTGTTGGGCTATGCCAATCACCTGCACGACAATGACCGCTGGCCCATGGGTGATGCGGGTGCGGGCATTGCGTTGCCGCCGTATTTCGACCCGGCCCGGCCGATGCATCCCGTCAGCCTGCCGCTGGCGTTGTCCGGCCAGCGCGACAAGGCCATGGCGTTGGGCATGATGCATGACCTGCAACCGCGCGCGCCGTTCAAGCGTCGTTTGCGCCGTGGCATCCAGCGTCTGCTGGCGGGGCGCACGGGCTCGGCCAATGGCGAGAACGAATTTTTTCGCAAGGCTGTGCGTCGCCATGAACTGTTCTGGCGGCTGTAGAGGCCCAAGGCGGGGCGTCTTTGCGCTACGGCGCAAACCGGCCTCCGGTTATTTATCAAGTCGTTCGGTGCCGCAAGGAAAACGATGAAAGTTCTGTTTCTGGTGCAGAAAGAACAGCGGGCCATCCTGGACCGGCTCTACGAAGGCGTGGCCGCTCATTGCGAGTGCGACCTGCGCTGGCTCGACAGCAAGGAACAACGCAACCTGCGGGGGTATTTCCGCCGCCATGTGGACGTATCGCGTTATGACCGGATCATATTTTTCCTGCGTTTCAAGCAGGAAATTCGTCAGGCCGGCTTCATCCGCACGATCCCGAACCTGGTGATCCTCGAGCACGATGCCTATCAGAATTACATTCCGTGCAAATACACCGGAAAATTCAGTGCGCACTACCGTCGCATGCCGTGGGTGCGGGTGATCAGTTCCGGCTTCGTGGTGACCGAACGTCTGCGCGGCGAAGGTTTCGATGCGGTATTCGTGCCCAAGGGCTACGATCAGTCGTTATTGCAGGATCAGGGGCGTGAACGGGATATCGAGTTGGCCTTCGTCGGCAGCACCAACAGTGTGGCCTATAGTGGTCGCAAGGCGCTGCTGGATGAGCTGGGCCGGGTTGAGCCACTGGTCGTGACCCGGACGAAGTCCGGCGAAGAATATTGCGAGACCCTCAACCGTATCCGCTTTTTCGTCAGTGCCGACGTGGGCATGGGCGAGTTCATGATCAAGAATTTCGAAGCCATGGCCTGCGGCTGTGTGCTGCTGGCGTTCGACCAGGGCATCGACGAAGCGCGGGCCTTGGGGTTGCAGGACATGCATAACGTGGTGTTGTACCGTGACATCCCGCAACTCCAGGAAAAGCTTTCCCGGCTGCGCGCCGACCCCGAGCTGGCGCGCAATGTAGCGCACAACGGCCAGAAGCTGGCGCTGGAACAGTTCAGCTTTGCACGCATCGGGCAGAAAATCGTTGAAGCGTTGGAGCCACCGTTGCGGCCTCGTGCCCCGTTGAGTCTGCTGGAGACATTGCGCCTGAAGCTGGGCGTTTGATACGAACCGTTGAGCCATCCGGTGTTCAGATGGCGTTTGACTAAATGGTATTTCAGTGCAGTTTTCCGACGATAGTGACATTACCCTGGTGGTAACCAGTTGCGGCCGGCTCGATCTGCTCAAGCGGACCCTGGAGAGTTTCGACCGCTTCAATACCGCGCCCATTCGTGAAGTCTTCATTACCGAAGATGCCGGCGACGAAGGCGTGCATGGCGTGGTTCCCGCGCATTGGAAAGACCGCACCACGGTCTTCGTCAATCGGCCGAAGCTTGGGCAGTTGGCCTCGATCGACCTGGCGTACGGGCAGGTGAAGACGACTTACATTTTCCATTGCGAGGATGACTGGGAGTTCTATCGCCCGGCCTTCGTGGAAGATTCGCGCACGATCCTGGAGCAGCGGCCCGGGATCCTCCAGGTATGGCTGCGCAACTATGTCTATGACTTGTGCGTACACAGCCCCTATATCCGCCTGGGCGAACGGGAAGTCATCGGTGGAGTGCCGTGTTATCCGTTGATTTCAGATAAACCCGAATGGCAAAGCTTTTCTCTCAACCCGGGCCTGCGACGGCTGAAGGAGTACCGGCTTTGCGCCCCCTTTGCCGGTTTCGGCGGCGAAAAGGCCCTGTCCCTTCGCTATGCACAGCTGAACTTGACGGCGGTCACCCTGGAAGGGGATGCTGTTTTGCACACCGGATTCGGGGTTCATGTGGAAGTGCCCGTGGAGCGTCAACGCAAGGCACGCCGCAGACGCCGCGAGCAAATCAAGTTGTCCCTGGTTCTCTTGCTCGGAGTCTGCATTGGCTGGCTTATCAACTACTGAACGCCGCGAAGCATGAGTCCCGGTCCGCGATAAAAGGTTTGCTGCTCGATGAGCATTATCAATGTCATGTGGGCGGGCGGTGCACCGTTCGCTTCGGTACACAAGGTTCATAATCAGATTCTCTCGCGGATGGAACCAGCGATGCCTGTCAAGACATGGCTCTTGCAGGGCTCGGCGGCTGCCTGCCAGGTTGATGTGGGGACGGCACTCGAGTGGAATATGACCTCGGCCCGCCTCAAGGGCCGGCACATCTGGCGCCTGCTCAAACCACTGATGCACAGCCGTTTCCGCCAGGCGTTGCTCGACAGCCAGGCCCGCGTGGTGTTGCTCGATGGCGTCGGCGTAGCCCGCACTTTGCTGCCGGTGCTCAAGCATTTGCCGCAGATTCGTGTGGTGGTGGTTTTTCATGGTGCGACACGAATCAATCCGGCCGGCCGAAAGTTGCTGCGTGGGTTCCCGGCTTCGCGCCTGGCCCTGGCGGCGGTTTCCGAAACCCTGGCGATATCGCTGCGCGACGAGTTGGGTATCCAGGTCATTGCCCTGCGTAGTGCGTTCGATCCGGCGGCATTCCAGGCGGACCTTCTCCCCCGCGAAGATGCACGTGACCGGCTGGGCTTGCCGCGCTCAGGCGTGCGGGTATTTGGAGCGGTGGGGCGGCTGGTGGATAAAAAGGGCTTCGCCAGTCTGCTGGAGGCGTTTGGCCGGGCTGCGGCGGACCATCCCGACTGGCGCCTGGTGATTGTCGGTGAGGGCCCCATGCGTGAGGCGCTGCAGGCGCGGATCGAGCAGCCGGACCTGCTCGGCAAGGTCTTGCTGACCGGGCATCAGGAGGAGGCAGCAAGACTCTACAGGGCGTTTGACTGGGTGCTGATCCCATCCAGGGACGAGGGCCTCGGGTTGATTCTTCAAGAGGCGGTGCTGGCTGGCATCCCGGTGCTGGTGAGTGATATTGCGGTCTTTCGCGAGCAGTTGGGCGACACCGGCTGGTACGCGCCGGTAAATGACGACGGAGGCTGGAGCGAGGCGATCCTGCGGGCCGCCGAGGCGCCGGCCGAGGCCGTCGCGTTGGCCCAATACCGGGCACTGGCACCAGACGAGGCCTGGCTGAGTTTCAGCCAGGCCGCCCGGCAGTTGATTTCAGACCATCAGTAAGGCGTTTTCCAATGCCTGCATCGGAAAGCTCCCGTTCAGGTTCTCCCGGGCAATATAACGAGCGAAATGTTGCAGGTTGCGACGTGCCAGGTAGCGCGGCAGTGGCGAGCGCAGGAAGCGCATATCGGCCACATCGATCAGTCCCAGTGTGTTTTCGGGCGTGACGACGATGTTGCCCAGGTGCAGCGAGCGAAAATAAATACCCCTGGCATGCAGGCTGCGGATCAGTTCGACCAGCGCCGGAAGGGTCTGCTGCCAGCTGAAATTTTCCTGATTCGATAATTGACGCAGGGTTTTACCGGGAAGCGGTCGATACAGTACGGCGGTCATGCCGGGTTTTTGCAATTTGTAGAAGGCCAGCACCTGGAGAGTCGGTACGCCGAGTTTCTGCAAGCGGGCCGCATTATCGATGAATCGCGTTGAATAAGGCCTTAGCAGGGCCGAAGAAAAAAGCCGCTTGCGGCGAAACAGCTTGAGGATATTCCCATCCTGCAGCAGATAGACTTTTGGGCCGTAGCTGTCGGCCTCCAGAATGCTGGCGCCTTCAATCAATTGATTCAAAGCGGCTTGGGGAAGCCGTGAGGATTGCATCGTAGGGAAACCTTGTTGAAAGAACCGGTGCCGTGGCGGGCCATGATGCCCAAAAGTTTTTGTTTTCACCATGCCGGCTTGGCTGGTAGACCGTTTAGGAGCGTTAGATGCAGGCAACACGTTGGGCACAGGGCTGGATGGCCTTTGGCTTATTATGGTTTTTGCTGGCGATAGCCCTGGCACCGACCAACAAGATTTATCAACAGGGGTTGGTTGCATTCGCCTGGCTGCCGGCAATCGTCTTCGCCTGGCCGGCCCGTCATCGGCTGGCAGAGTTATGGCGTGCCCAGCGCGTGATCTACACGGCGTTGCTGGCGCTGATGGGCTGGGCGCTGATCACGCTGTTCTGGACCGAAGCGGCGGAGCCGGCCCGCGAGGCCAAGCGACTGCTGTACATCCTGGTGTTCCTGATGTTTTTCCCGGTTTTCGCCGACGGCCAGCCCGAACGGGTGATTCGCATCATGCAATGGGGGGGGCTCGGGCTGGCACTGACGGCGCTGATGGCTATCGTCCGTTTCTACGGCATGGCAAACAACCCGTGGAATGCGCGCCTGGAAGGGTTGGGGGAGTTGTCCCATCCGATCCTCGGCGGCTACGTGATCGGCCTGGCGGCGATCTGGATGTTGCATTGGGTACCGCGTCACCGCGGCCTGCAAGTGCTTTGGGTGCTGGCCCTGGCGCTGTTGGGGAGCTTCGTGGTGGCGAGCCAGAGCCGTGGTGCGGCGCTGGCCTTGCTGCTCAGCGTACTGGCCATGCCGATCTACTGCCGGGACCAGCGGGCCCGCGTGATTGCCGCCACGGCGCTGGTGCTGGCGATGCTGACCTTCTGGCTGCTCGAGCCGTTGGTCATGGCGCGCGGTGCTTCCTATCGGCCCGAGATTTTCATGTCGAGCCTGCACATGATTGCCGAGCGCCCATGGGGGGGGCTTGGCGTGGCGGCTGACTATCGGGTTGTCAGCCACGGTCTCACGTTCGATCACGCCCACAACCTGTTCAGCCATGTCGCCATTCAACTCGGGCTGCCGGGCCTGCTGCTGTGGTGCATTGTCTGGTTCGCCGTGCTGCGCGAAGCCTGGCGGGCCCGGGAAAGCCTGCTGGGCCGGGGCGTGCTCGGCATGTGGGTGTTTTCGTTCCTGGCGATGCAATTCGATGCCGCGAGCCTGACCGGAACCCCCCGTGCCGAATGGTTCATTACCTGGCTACCGATTGGCCTGGCCAGCGTTTTGACCTGGGCGCAGGCCAATGTCGGTGGCTGTGATAAAATTCCGCGTTCTTCCTAACCAGTGAGCCCGACGATGAGTGACGCACCGCCCAAAGCGGAACAGGATTCCAGCCTGAAGATCTATTTTCGGTTGTTGGGATACGTCAAACCCTACGCGGGCATTTTTCTGCTGAGCATCCTGGGTTTCGTGATATTTGCTTCGACCCAGCCCATGCTGGCCGGGATTCTCAAATATTTCGTCGACGGCTTGAGCAACCCCGATGCGGTGCTCTTTCCCAGCGTGCCGTACCTCCAGGACTTGAAACTGCTGATGGCGGTGCCGCTGCTGATCATTCTGATCGCTGCCTGGCAGGGCCTGGGGTCGTTCCTGGGCAACTATTACCTGGCCAGGGTTTCCCTGGGACTGGTGCATGACCTGCGGGTCGAGCTGTTCAAGAAGTTGCTGGTGTTGCCCAATCGCTACTTCGACACCCACAACTCCGGCCACCTGATCTCCCGAATCACCTTCAACGTGACCATGGTCACCGGTGCGGCTACCGATGCCATCAAGGTGGTGATCCGTGAAGGTCTCACCGTGGTGTTCCTCTTCGCCTACCTGGTGTGGATGAACTGGAAGCTGACCCTGGTGATGTTGGCGATCCTGCCGCTGATCGCGGTCATGGTCAGCAGTACCAGCAAGAAATTCCGCAAGCAGAGCAAAAAGATCCAGGTGGCCATGGGCGATGTGACTCACGTTGCCTCCGAGACCATCCAGGGCTACCGCGTGGTGCGCAGCTTCGGCGGCGAGGCCTATGAAGAGCAGCGCTTTACCAACGCCAGCCAGGGCAACACCGACAAGCAATTGCGCATGACGCGTACCGGTGCGGTCTATACGCCGATGCTGCAACTGGTGATCTACACCGCCATGGCGGCCTTGATGTTCCTGGTGCTGTTCCTGCGCGGTGACGCGACGGCCGGTGACCTGGTGGCCTACATCACGGCTGCCGGCCTGCTGCCCAAGCCGATTCGCCAACTCTCGGAAGTCAGCTCCACCATCCAGAAAGGCGTGGCCGGTGCCGAGAGCATCTTCGAGCAACTGGATGTCGAGCCGGAGGTCGACGGGGGGACGGTCGAGCAGGAACGGGTCAGCGGTCGTCTCGATGTGCGCAACCTGAGTTTCACCTACCCCGGCGCTGAGCGCGAAGTGCTCAAGGACATCAGCTTCACCGCGGCACCCGGGCAGATGATTGCGCTGGTGGGTCGTTCGGGCAGCGGCAAGTCGACCCTGGCGAGCCTCATCCCGCGCTTCTATCACCATGAGGTCGGCCAGATCCTGCTCGATGACGTGGAAATCGAAGACTACCGCCTGCGTAACCTGCGTCGTCATGTCGCCCAGGTGACCCAGCATGTCACCCTGTTCAACGACACGGTGGCCAACAATATCGCCTACGGCGACCTGGCCGGTGCGCCACGGGCCGACATTGAAAAGGCGGCCCGGGATGCCTATGCGATGGACTTCATCGAGCAGTTGCCCCATGGCCTGGACACCGAGGTGGGCGAAAACGGCGTGCTGTTGTCCGGCGGCCAACGCCAGCGCCTGGCCATTGCCAGGGCATTGTTGAAGAACGCGCCGCTGCTGATCCTCGACGAGGCCACCTCGGCGTTGGATACCGAGTCGGAGCGGCATATCCAGGCCGCGCTGGACCAAGTCATGAAAGGCCGTACGACCCTGGTCATCGCCCACCGTCTGTCGACCATCGAAAAGGCCGACCTGATCCTGGTGATGGACCAGGGGCGGATCGTCGAACGAGGGACCCATGGCGAGCTCTTGGCGCAGAACGGCTACTACGCGCGTCTTCATGCCATGGGGCTGGACGCTCCCGCCCAGAATATCGCCTGAGTTCGGACCCCAGGCAGCGAGCCGGCCGGTTTCTCTCGGCCGGCTTCGCCTCACGGGTCCGGTGTTGGACACACACGTTGCATGCATCTCAGAACCCATGTGGGAGCGAGCTTGCTCGCGATAGTGGTGTGTCCGGGCCGCAGTACGCCGCCGTTTTCAAATTTGCCTTTGTTCGCGATCCGCTGGAGCGTGCGTATTCAGCCTATGCTTTCCTGCGGGGCAATACGTTGGGCGTGCGCGACCAGGCGGCGCGGAAAATGGTGGGCCAATACCGCGACTTCGATGATTTCGTCGCGCGATGGCTGCACCCGGAGAACATCACCCGGCAATTGCATTTCGCTGCCCAGACGGATTTCCTTATCGATTCCTTCGGCCACCTGGCGATGGACTTCATCGGTTGCCAGGCATACCTGGACCGGGGCGCGAGGTTACCCCATGTAAACCACAGCTGGCAGCGTGCCACGGTGCCGGTCGGGGACATTTGCTCAGTGCGGACTCGTCGACTGGTGCGGCGGGTATACCAACGTGACTACGAGATGCTTGGTTATGAATGAAACGTCGAACGTATCGATGCAGCCGGCGCGGATCAGTCCTTATGCACTGGCGCTCACGCCGGCGGACCGGGCGGCCATCAAGGCCCAGCGACCGCGCTGCATCTGGCTGACGGGACTGTCGGGGGCGGGCAAGTCGACCCTGGCCAATGCCTTGGAAGTGCAGCTCAACCGGCAGGGCTTGCACACCTCCCTGCTCGATGGCGACAACCTGCGCCAGGGGTTGTGCCGGGGCCTGGGCATGGATGCCGAGTCCCGCCAGGAAAATATTCGCCGCATTGCCGAGGTCGCGCGCCTGATGGTCGACGCCGGCCTGATCGTCATCGTGGCGGCCATCTCCCCGTTTCGGGCTGACCGGGAAGCTGCCAGGCAGTTGTTTTCCGAGGGCACCTTCGTCGAGGTTTATGTGAGTACACCCTTTGACGTCTGCGCCCGGCGTGACCCCAAGGGGTTATACCGCGAGGCCCGCGCCGGGCGGATCAAGAACTTCACCGGGCTCGACAGCCCCTACGAGGCACCCCTTGCGCCAGACTGCGCGATCGATACCAGCGAGGTGGAGCTGGACCAGGCCTGTGCGCGACTGGCGGCGTTGCTGCAAAACTGACGGAACGAACGTCCTGGCTTCGCGTTGCAGCCATGGACTAGCCTTCGCCAACCCTGTGCTAATATCGCGGCCCTGTTCATTTTGTATGTGGGATGCTCCATGAAGTTGTCCATGCCGCGATTCGATCAAGCCCCTGTATTGGTGGTCGGCGATGTCATGCTCGACCGCTACTGGCATGGCGGTACCTCACGGATTTCCCCTGAGGCGCCGGTACCGGTGGTCAAGGTCGAGCACATCGAGGATCGCCCGGGCGGTGCCGCCAACGTTGCCTTGAACATCGCTGCCCTCGGCGCACCGGCCTCCCTGGTGGGCGTGACCGGCGACGACGAGGCCGCCGACAGCCTGACCAACAGCCTCAAGGGCGCAGGCGTACGTGCGATATTCCAGCGCGTTGCGCACCAGCCGACCATCGTCAAGCTGCGGGTCATGAGTCGCCACCAGCAACTGCTGCGCATCGATTTCGAAGAACCTTTCGCCACCGACCCCCTGGCCCTCGGTGCCGAGGTCGACAACTTGCTCGAAGGCGTCAAGGTCCTGGTATTGTCGGACTACGGCAAAGGCGCGTTGAAGAATCACCAGGCGCTGATCCAGGCCGCCCGTGCCCGTGGCATTCCGGTCCTGGCCGATCCCAAGGGCAAGGATTTTTCCATCTATCGTGGCGCCAGCCTGATCACGCCGAACCTCAGCGAATTCGAAACCATCGTCGGCGGTTGCGTCGATGAGCACGAATTGGTGAGCAAAGGCGCGCAACTGATGCAAGACCTCGACCTCGGCGCCTTGCTGGTGACCCGTGGCGAGCACGGCATGACCTTGCTGCGCCCCGGTCACCCCGCGTTGCACCTGCCGGCCCGTGCCCGTGAAGTGTTCGATGTGACGGGTGCTGGCGACACGGTGATTTCCACTCTGGCCGCCGCGATCGCTGCCGGCGAGGAACTGCCCCACGCGGTCGCCCTGGCTAACCTGGCGGCGGGCATTGTCGTCGGCAAGCTCGGCACGGCAGCCATCAGCGCCCCCGAGCTGCGCCGCGCCATCCAGCGCGAAGAAGGCTCCGAGCGGGGCGTGCTGGGCCTGGAGCAACTGCTGCTGGCCGTTGACGACGCCCGTGCCCACAACGAAAGCATCGTCTTCACCAACGGTTGCTTCGACATCCTGCACGCTGGCCATGTGACCTACCTCGAGCAGGCCAGGGCCCAGGGGGATCGCCTGATCGTCGCGGTCAATGACGATGCCTCCGTGAGCCGTCTCAAAGGGCCGGGGCGTCCGATCAACAGCGTCGACCGGCGCATGGCGGTCCTGGCCGGCCTGGGCGCGGTGGACTGGGTGATCAGCTTCAGCGAGGGCACGCCGGAAAACCTGCTGCGCCAGGTCAAGCCGGATGTGTTGGTCAAGGGCGGTGACTACGGGATCGACCAAGTCGTCGGCGCCGACATCGTCTCGGCCTACGGCGGTACCGTGAAGGTATTGGGGCTGGTGGAAAACAGCTCGACGACGGCGATCGTGGAGAAGATCCGCAACAACTGATGTGTCAGGCAAAGCGCAGCACCTGTGGGAGCGAGCTTGCTCGCGATAGCGGTATATCAGCCTAATCGAGGCTGAACGATCCAACGCAATCGCGAGCGAGCTCGCTTCCACAGGGCCCATTGTCCAGCCAGGAAGTGGGCATCAGGCCTAACGAGCCACCTTGCGCGGCACGATCTTCTTGAGCAACTGCCGGGCCTTGCCCTTGAGCCGGGTCAGGCCCGACTCCTTGCCCGGTGGCGTCAGCCCTTGCTGGCGCAGCCAGTCCTTCCAGCGAATCCGCTCGTCACGCACCAGCCAGCCGTCCTGCCGGGCGAAACTTTCCGCCAGGTATAGCCCCCGGGTGCTGGCCGGGTACAGCTGATCCTTTTTCAAGGTGTACAGCTCGGGCAAGGGTTGCCCATCCTGCAGCGGCATCAGGTACAGGTCCGGTCGCTTGCGGTCCAGGCGTGCCACCAACTGGTCGCCTTCCAGGCGCTCATCGACGTGAAACAGGCTCAGGGACTTGGCTTCCTTGGGCACGTCCAGGCGCAAGTCATAGATCAATTGCAGCGATGCCGTCGGCAGATGCACGTAGGCCCGTGGCCGTTCGATCAGTTGCAGGTTGGCGCTGCGCACCGGGCGGGCCGAGCCCGACAGGGGCGTCAGGCGAAACGGCAAGGCCTCGCGGTAGTGTAAGGCCGTGGCATAGGGGGCTGGCAGCCAGGTGTCGTTGAAGCGCCCGCCCAGCCAGCCTTCAGGGGTTTCCAGCAGGCATTCTTCGGCGATCTCGCTGATGGCGGTGAGCAGCGGCAGGTTCAGTTCGTGGGCCGGGACGTAGCCGGAAATCAGCTTGAGCACCACGTCGCCACGATCCTGCCGGCGCTGGCGCACCAGCACCCAATAGTCGCGGTTCTGCCAATGCAGGGTCAGGCGCACCGAGACGCCCAGGTTCGCCAGCTCCAGGGAAAAACGCTCGGCATCGGCCACTGCGACAGGGCGGCGGCGCTGCAAGGTCTGGGCAAAATTCAGCGGCATCCCGACACTCTGGTAAGTCAGGCCTTCGGGGGTCGCTTCGACGAACAGGGGCAGGGTCTTGAAGTTGCTGGGGTTCTTTCTGATGAGCGTACGCGGCATGTCGGCTCCTTCCTTCAGGCCGCGTAGGGCGGCGTCAGCGTTTACGCAGAACCGTGGCTACGGTCGCGACGTTATGGGCGAGGTGCAGCGGATTGATGGTGCCGACAATAGCACTGGCGACTCCAGGATGCTCAAACAACAGTTCGAAACTGGCACGAACCGGGTCTACCCCGGGGCTCAGGCAGGCGTGGCCGCTGGCCAGGGCCTTTTTCACCAGGATCGCTTTGCCGTGCTCGTTGGCGTAGTCAATGACCGCCTTTTCGTTTCGTTCGTTCAGATTGTAGGTGACCATGGCGCAATCGCCTTGCTCCAAGGCCTTCAAGCCGCCCTCGACGGTCTTGCCGGAAAAGCCGAAGCCACCGATCTTGCCTTCGCGCTTGAGCGCCGCCAGGGTCGGGTAGACCTCGCTGTCGTTGAGGATCGCCAGGTCGTTGCCGTCGGAATGCACCAGGACCAGGTCGATGTAGTCGGTTTCCAGGCGCTTGAGGCTGCGTTCCACCGAGAGTCGGGTATGGGCGGCACTGAAGTCGTGGCGTGACTGGCCGTCACTGAATTCTTCGCCGACCTTGCTGACAATCACCCAGTCGTGACGTTGGCCGCGCAGCAGCGGGCCGAGGCGTTCTTCGCTACGACCATAGGCCGGCGCAGTGTCGATCAGGTTGATACCCAGGTCGCGCGCGAGCTTGAGCAACATGCGCGCTTCGTCGTCATCGGGGATCTGAAAGCCGTTGGGGTATTTGACGCCCTGGTCGCGGCCCAGCTTGACGGTGCCCAGGCCCAAGGGGGAAACCCGCGGGCCGTCATGGCCCAGAGGGCGATAGAGGTCATGCAGGGTCGCCTGGCTCATGGCAGCAGTTGCTCCCAGGCAGGCACGCCCATGGGTGGCTTCGGCAGGTCCGGCAGCGGAGCCGGGTGACTGGGCTGGATGCCATCGCGTTGCAGCGCGTTGACCACCCGATCGGCGAAGTCCGGGGCCAGGGCCAGTTTGGTCGGCCAGCCCACCAACAGGCGATCCTGCTCGGCGAGGAAGGCGTTGTCCGGGCGGGTCAGGCCCGACTGCAACGGTTCGGCGCGGTCAACGCGCAACGTGGCCCATTGCGCGGTGCTGAGGTCGATCCACGGCAGCAATTGGCCCAGTTCTTTCTGCGCGACGGCGATCTGCTCGGCGGGCTCGCGGGCGATGGCATCGCCTTCGGCAAGGTCGCCCCCCAGGTACCAGACCCATTGGCCATTGGCGGCCGGGTGGGTGGTCACGGTGACGCGTGGCTTCGGCCCGCCGCCCAGGCAATGGGCGTACAGCGGCTTGAGGCCCGGCCCCTTGGCCAGGACCATGTGCAACGGCCGGGTCTGCATGGCCGGTTTGTCCAGGCCCAGGGCCTTGAGCAGGTCAGCGGTGCCCGCGCCCGCGCTGAGGACAATGCGCTGGGCCCGAATCTCACGGTCGTCGACTTTCAGCCCGACCCATTCACCCGCTTCGCGCAGTGGCTCGATGTACTGCCCGGCCAGCAGGCTGTCGCCGGCCAGTTCCGCCAGGCGCTCGATCAGGCTGGGAACATCCACCACCAGCTCGGCCAGGCGATAGACCTTGCCCTTGAAGCGCTTGTCTTGCAGGGCCGGCGGCAATTGGTCGCCCTTGACCTGGTCGACCCGTCCGCGCACGGCCTTGCTGGCAAAGAAACTGGTGAGGTTGCCGGCCAGGGTGCCGGGGGACCAGAGGTAATGGGCATCGGACAGCATGCGCACGCCGGACAGGTCCAGTTCACCGTCACCCTTCAGGGCCTCGCGCCAGCGGCGCGGCATGTCGGCGATGGCTTCCGAGGCCCCGGTCAGGGCGCCATGCAAGGCATACTTGGCGCCGCCATGGATGATGCCCTGGGATTTGACACTCTGCCCGCCACCGAGGCTGGCGCTTTCCACCAGCACGGTTGAAAACCCCAGGCGGCGCAAACGCGCGTTCAGCCAGAGGCCGGCGACTCCGGCGCCGACAATCAGGATGTCGGTGGAAATAACGGATGGCATGCAGCGACCTCAGTGTTCAAGACGAGGGCGCAGTATACAGACTCGATGGGGATGGGATTTTGTTGGTGATCAATCGCGATGGCGATAAACCTGTGGCGAGGGAGCTTGCTCCCGCTTGGGTGCGAAGCGCCCACCAGAATTGGGACCGCTGCGCGGTCCAGCGGGAGCAAGCTCCCTCGCCACAAAGTATTCCGGTTTAATGACCGGTGTGTTTTCAGTGCCCGGCGGTCTTGGAGAACAGCTGGATCACCACCACCCCCAACACAATCAGCGCCATCCCCAGCATCGCTGGCACGTCCAGTTTCTGCCCGTAGATGAACAACGCCGCCACGCTGACCATGACGATCCCCAGCCCGGCCCAGACCGCATAGGCCACGCCCACCGGTACGGTGCGCACCACCAGCGTCAGCATCCAGAACGCAGTGCCGTAGCCGACGATGACTAGCAGCAAGGGCAGGGGTGTGCTAAGGCCTTTGATCGCTTTCATCGAAACAGTGGCGATCACTTCGGCGCAGATGGCGATGGCCAGGTAGTAGTAGGCGTTCATGGGCAGTTCCTCTTTGACGGTTGCGTCTTTCGATGGGGTCATTCTAGAGATCGCCCAAATGCGGTAAAGTCATTACCTATCTGTATTGGAGATAGGTTGAGCCATGAACGTACAGTGGAACCTGGAGCAATTGCGGCTGTTTGTCGGCGTCGCCGAGAAACGTTCGTTTTCCGCCGTGGCCCGGGACCAGCGCAAGGCGCAATCGGCTATCAGCAGTGCGATCGCCATGCTGGAAGACGACTTAGGGGTGAGCCTGTTCGAGCGTAGCAGCGGCCGCCAGCCCAGGCTCACCGACGCGGGTGAAGCCCTGCTCGAAGAAGCCAGGGAAGTGCTGCGCCAGTGCGAGCGCCTCAACGGTCGGGCCCAGGCCTTGATGCGCGGGCAGGAAGCGTCGCTGCGCCTGGCCCAGGATGAAGCCATGCCCTATCAACCGGTCATCGACAGTCTGGCGGCCCTGGCCGAGCAATTTCCCACCCTCGAAGTGCAACTGGCCAGCGCCGCCCAGGGCGACGTGGCGCGCAAACTGGTGGAGCGGCGCGCCGACCTCGGCTTGCTGTTCTATCACGACCAGATCCCTGAGGCGCTGGAGCGCCGGGTACTGGGCAGCGTCGAAATGGTCACGGTGTGCCGCCGGGGACATCCCCTGGCGAACCATGCTTATGTGACCTGCCGGGAAATGGCCCGGCACCGCCAGTTGTTGATGGCGACCCAGTCCAGCGTCTATCCCGGCAGCGAGCAGGCCAGCCCGCAGGTCTGGCGGGCCGACAGTTTCTATGTGTTGGCCGAATGGCTGAGGAGTGGCCTGGGCTGGGCCTGGCTGCCGCGGCATGTGGTGCAATACCCGGCGTACCTGGGTGACATGGTCGAACTCAGCAGCGAATGGACTCCGCCAGCCCTGGTGGTGGAACTGGTCTGGCGCCGCGACGAACCCCTGGGGCCGGCGGCCCGTTGGCTGGCGGAACGTTTTGCCGTGCAGTTGCAGGCGATTGGCTGAAAAACCGATAAACTCCGCCGCCATGAACAGAACTCTCTATAGCGCGTTGTTTTATCTGGGGCTGCCACTGGTAGCGATTCGGCTGTGGTTGCGGGCCCGCAAGGCGCCAGCGTATGCCCGGCGCATCGGC
Source organism: Pseudomonas sp. NFACC14 (assembly GCF_900106885.1). Classification (NCBI taxonomy): domain Bacteria; kingdom Pseudomonadati; phylum Pseudomonadota; class Gammaproteobacteria; order Pseudomonadales; family Pseudomonadaceae; genus Pseudomonas; species Pseudomonas sp. NFACC14. The sequence continues at coordinate 15,167 of NZ_FNOA01000037.1, read as the reverse complement.
GAGCGGTTCTCCTGGGGGCTGCCGACCCTGGTGCCGGGGGGAATCTGGGTCCATTCGGTGTCGGTGGGCGAGAGCATTGCCGCCGCGCCGATGATCCGCGCCTTGCTGCAACGTTATCCACAGTTGCCCATCACCGTCACCTGCATGACGCCCACCGGGTCGGAACGGATCCAGGCGATGTTCGCCAACGAGCCGCGCATCCAGCACTGTTACCTGCCTTACGACTTGCCCTGTGCCGCCAAGCGCTTTCTCGACCGGGTTCGCCCGGTCCTGGCGGTGATCATGGAAACCGAGCTGTGGCCCAATCACATTCACCAATGCGCCAGGCGCGGCATTCCGGTGGCCCTGGCCAACGCGCGGTTGTCGGAGCGCTCGGCCCGGGGTTATGCACGCTTTCCCAAGCTCACCCGGCCCATGCTCGCCGAGATGAGCCTGTTCGCCGTACAGACCGAAGCCGAAGCCGAGCGTTTTCGCCAGTTGGGCGCCCGGGCGGCAACCGTCGAGGTCACCGGCTCCATCAAGTTCGACCTGACCATCGACCCGCAACTGCTCGAAGACGCCAGCGCCTTGCGCCGCCAGTGGCAAGCCACGGAGCGCCCGGTCTGGATCGCCGCCAGTACCCATGAAGGCGAGGACGAAGTGGTGCTGGCCGCCCACTGTCGGTTGCTCGATAGCTATCCCGATGCGTTGCTGATCCTGGTGCCGCGTCATCCCGAGCGTTTCGACGCCGTGCACCAGTTGTGCGAAAGCCAAGGCTTCGCCACGGTCCGGCGCTCCAGTGCACAACCGGTCACTGCCCAGACGTCAGTGTTGCTGGGCGACACCATGGGCGAACTGCTGTTTCTCTACGCGTTGGCCGACAGTGCGTTCGTCGGTGGCAGCCTGGTGCCCAACGGCGGGCACAACTTGCTGGAGCCGGCGGCGTTGCAGAAGCCGGTGCTCAGTGGACCGCACCTGTTCAACTTCCTTGAAATCGCCGCGCAACTGCGCGCTGCCGGGGCGCTGGCGGAAGTGGACGATGCCCAAAGCCTGGCCCTGGCGATCCAGCGCCTGTTCGAACTGCCTCGAGATGCCCAGCGCATGGCCGAGGCGGGGCTTGCGGTGATGCGCCGCAATCAGGGCGCGTTGCAGCGGTTGCTGGAGGGGCTGGAAACAATACTGGAGAAAATACGATCTTGACCTTTTCCTCCGACTTACCAATGCTAGCCATCCCACTGGGCTGACCGGACTTTTCACTATGCGTTTCCAAAGAGAAAAATGGGGGGCTGGATTCGTCGACGCGCTTAGACGTGTGGAAAGCCTCGAAATTGTAATTTCCTTTGTAGGTTATAGAAAAACATAAATGAAAAGTCCGAAGCGCGCTTTGATTCGGTGGGCTGGAAGCAAGAAAAAATTGATTCCAATTCTCAAAAAAAGCGTTCCGTTAAATTTTGATAGATATATTGAGCCGTTTTGTGGCTCTGTCAGTCTTTTTTTAGAGCTGCCACCTTCTAAAGCGATACTTTCAGATATAAATGAAGAGCTAATCAATTTTTATAATGTGGTAAAGAGAAGTCCTTCTTATCTGTCGACTGAGGTGGGGAAGTTGGAGTCGACAAAAGAGGCTTATTATAATATTCGAAGTATGGATCCGAGCGGCCTCTCTCGAAAGCAAAGAGCTGTTCGTTTTTTTTATCTCAATCGTCACTGTTTTAATGGTGTGTATAGAACTAACAAGGCTGGACAGTTTAATGTGCCGTATGGCTCAAAACTAAGCAGTATTCCTTCATTGGATGAAGTTATGGAGTTTAGTAGGTTTGTTAGGGGGGCAAAGTTTGAAAGTAGTGACTTCGAACGTATAATAAATAAAGCGGAATATAATGATTTTATTTATCTTGATCCTCCATACGCAGGGAGAAGTGTAAAGGATCGAGGGGAGTATGGGCAGGTTAAGTTTGCGGAAGTGGATATACAACGATTGCATGCCGCCTTGGTTACTGCCTCAGAAAGGGGGGCAAAAATTCTTTTGTCGTATGCAGATATTCCTGTGATTCGAGAGGTGTTCTCCTCTTGGAAGATTGAGACTATATCCGTAGGACGAAGTGTGTCAGGGTTTTCAAAGGGACGAGTCAAGGTTAATGAGGTTCTAATAAAGAATTTCGAAAATGGAAAATAAAAAATTAAGAGTTGCCGTTATTACAGATCTTCATTATGTTAAAGAAGGGTTGGCTTCCCCTACTCCAGAGGTATGCGCAAGCGGTAATAAAGTAGATCCAATGGAAAGGCTGCATGCCTTTTTAAAAAGTAATGAATTTAATGATGTTGACCTTGTTTTATGTCCGGGTGATATAACTACGAGGGCGTGTATCGATAGTTTTTCATCTGGCTGGAGTAAACTTAATGAACTTGCTCAAGCGCTGAATGCAAAACATTTAGTTGCTTCTACCGGTAATCATGAAATAATATCCCGTTCTGCGGATATTAACAAAACTCCTGGAAATGTGGAGTTGCATGTTGATCCTCAAGAACACCTATTATGTACTAAGAATTATCCTGCGGTATTTGCACATTCTCATCAGCGATGGGTTTACTGGGGGAGAGGTTATGAGACGCTTGTTGGCGATAATTGGATTGTTCTGATTATAAATTCATGTCATTTTCACACCACTCAGCTAGCGAACGAATTTGAAAGAGGGCGTGTAGGCCAGTCTGCTCTAGAGGAAATGAAGTCCAGTCTTGGCAATATTGCCATGAACAAAGTTTTTCGATTTGTACTCATTCATCATCCTCCAAATAATCACGAAGAGCCAGGTGTTGAGCTTGGAAGGGAGCCAATGTTTAATGGCATAGACTTTCTTCGTGTATTAGAAGATACGGGGCTTGACTGGCTTGTTATTCATGGACATAAGCATTTTCAGCGCCTTATTAGGGTTGGTGATTCTGATCGATCTCCTATGATTTTTGGAGCGGGAAGCTTTGGTGCCGGCCTGAAAGGGACTGTTGCTGCTAAGACAAAAAATCAATTTTATATTGTGGACTTTGATGTCAGCAAAGATGCTGTAGGGGATGAGCGCTTAAAAGCTAGTTTTAATTCTTTTTATTGGGATTTAACTGAGTGGAAGCCTGTAGTTAACGAGACGCAAGGGTTGCCAAATTTTTGTGGTTTCGACTTGAGTAAGAAGCTAGATGTTCCGCAATTGGCTGTGCTGGTTAGGGACACTATACCAAAGGATGCACCATGGTGCACTTGGTTAGAGTTGAAACAGCAGATTGATGCATTAAATTATCTGACGCCTGGGGATATAAAGTCTTTAAAAATTGCTTTGGGGAAACTTAAAGTTAAAGGACTGACGGAGCTTCAACATTGGTTTCCTGAGCAGCTATCATTATGAGAAATGATCAAGTTATCACGTTTAATGAAACGTTCAATGCACGGCATCTAACAGCCGCTCAGGTGGCTGAGGTATTTATTCCGCCTCCGCAGTTCGATCAATTGTTGGATAATAGCCACTGCTTGCTTGTTGGTGCGAGAGGTAGCGGTAAAACGACACTTCTAAAAATGCTGCAAGTGCAGGCCTTAAAGAAATGGAAAGAGTTAAATGGCTCTGATCACAGAACTGTAGATTTTATAGGGATTTTTGTGCCCGCAGATATACGTTGGGCAAAACAACTAGCAAGTAAGTTGGACGGAATCGACTCTCGTTCTGAACGGTCTATGCTGTGCGAAGCTGCGTTCACAGGATCTGTATGTATTTCATTTCTTGATACGTTAGAGCAGGCTATCGCGTTGGGAGAAATAAGGTCTAAAAATTTAGATGGGAACACAATCTCTAGGAGAACAGAGGCTGAATTAGTAAAGGCTCTTGCAAAAATTTGGGGTGTAGCAGTCGAAATTCCTTCCTTTCGAGCCTTAAAGCACGAGCTACGGTCCTGCCAAACGTTACTTCCTCGAATTGCTATAAATTTAAGAGGGGCGCATTCGCTGGATGCGCTTATTTTTGAGAACAGGTTTCTTGGGGTTAGCTGGTTGGATGCGCTTGGTAATGCAGTCGAAACAGTTAACGATATATTTGCTTGCTCGTCCCAAAAGTGGGCTCTATTAGTCGATGAGTTAGAGATAATTCCTGAAGAGTTATTGCACTTGATTACTGCTCCGCTTCGATCAACTTTCGGTAGCTTATTATTTAAATATTCGATTAGCCCGACGGGAACGAAGACAGAGCTACTTTCAAAGCTAGAGGCCTCAGATCCAACTCCGGGTAATGATTTTAAAGTAATTAGGCTTTGGCATACCGACAGGGAGCAAATAAGAGTTTTTTCTAATAAGCTTCTCAAAGCCTCTCTGGTTTCTAGAAGGTTGGTTGATTCAACTCAATCTATCGAAGATGCATTGGAGTGGTCGAAGAGTGCTGAGGATGACGCGGCGGAGGGGAAGTTATCGCTAGATCAGAAGCGGCAGCAGTTTTCTGAATTGAGCAAGAAGGACTCTTCCTTTAAAGAGTTTCTAGAGAAAAAAGGCATTGCAATATCAAGGTTGTCAACCTCGGACGATGCTGAGAATGGTCCGCTTGTTAGGAAAATTTCTCCTCTAGTTTATTTTCGTAATCACGTTCTAAAAAGTTGGACGAGCAAAGGTGTTATTCGTAGGTCTAAAATTTCGAAGCAACCATATTACGGTTTTCCAAATTTATTGGATCTTACTGAAGGGAACCCTAGATGGATATTGAATTTAGCGGATACATTGGCTGCTGAGGTTAAGAATAAGGCTTCGAACATTAGACAGCCTGGAGTGCAGAATGCTGCAATTGAGTCATTTGCGAAGCGATTCATGTCTATGCTCAAGGTCTATCCTGTCGGTTCCGCTGCTTCGAAAAATGTAACTATTTTTAATTTTATTGAGGATTTAGCAACACATCTAAATAATAAAATTTATGAGAGTGCATTCACGGCGGACCCGTCGCTTTCATTTGTCGTTGATAAAGAAGCTGCGGCGGAATATGGGGAGCTGATTGAAACCTGTATTCATCTCGGTGCGCTGGTGATTATTGACCCGTCTTCGTCGGACGACTCTAGTTTGCTGTTGGGAGGGAGGGCACTTCATGATAGAAAGGTGCGAATATGTTACAGGTTGGCACCTTTATTCTTCCTGCCGCTGCGTGCAAATAAGCAAGTTAGGCTCAGTTCGGCATTGAAGGCGGGTATTCATGGCCAAGCACCGTTAAAGAAAGAAGTTAAGCCTGTTCAATTTAAACCCCAGCTGCCGAAAACTAATATTTTCGAACAGATTGATCTCTTTTGAGGTGCTGATGAATCTTATATCATTGGTTAATTGGGAGCCGCATGATCATCAGCATGTGGAGTATGATGTTTTTGTAACTGCTTTTACTGGTGAGGCGCGGTCGTACTATTTTGCTAGGCAGTTTGAGGGAGTATGTCATAAAAAGCTTGTTATCAGTTCGCCAGATTTTGTCGAAGATAAGGATGAATTTTCATGCGAGGATTATGTATTTATAGCGCCTGAAGAGCTTGGGGGATATCTAAGTGGTATTCCTGTTGTGGAGGGTGAAAAGGTTAATATCCTTTTTGATATTTCTTGTATGGCAAGGCATGTCATGGCTGAATCACTTGCTATATTGTTTTCTTCATTTTCGGATTGCGAGGTGGTGCTTAGAGTAAACTATACAATAGCGCACTATTCATTGCCGCCTACTGATATAAATGCAAACGAAAGCATTGAGGCTGTGCATAGTTATTTTTCGGGCTGGTCATATGCCGACTCTAAACCTACGAGTCTTATTTTAGGACTTGGTTATGAGCCTTTTAAAGCTGAGGGTGCCTCCGAGTTTTTTGAACCTTATGATCAATGGGTATTTGTGCCGGAATCTCCAGTTTTAGAGTACCTGCCTATGGTGAAAAAAAATAATGAGGAGTTACTTTCTCGATCGGATGCGGAAAGTAAAACGATCTATTACAAGGTTAACGATCCTGAAATGACTTTTGGGCAGTTGGAGCAAGTTGTTAGTTTGCTGGCTGAATCAACTAATCCGGTGCTAATGCCATTTGGACCCAAAATACTATTTTTCTTGTGTTTGGTTCAGAGCCGTTGTCACTCTGAAGTCGGAGTTTGGTGTGTCACTGGAAGTCACCCAGAAGATATTGGCTCCAGCGTGGCTTCGGATTATTCATGTGGTCTTGAATGCAGTTTTGTTTTCTAAAAATGACGTAATATTTTTTGTAATCGATAGATCTGTTTTGAGAAAATTTAAGGCAGCCATAGACTAGTGATCTATCTCCTTGGTGCTTTTTCTATAGGCATCCCAACCATTCACCTTAGCGCAGATAGCTGGGGCCAGCGCTGCTTGTTTCAGGCGCTAACTCTAGGCAGGAAAAGAAAAGGGAGATTGCCGGAAATGACAAGCTCCTTGCTAAAAAGGCGTATTCACTGCGCCGGCCGCGAGCGCAACTGCTGCGCCGCTGCCTGGGCCAGGTCCGGCGGCAGGAAGTCGCGGTCGGGATTGTAGTCGGGCTTGAGGTAGCGCGACAGGTCCTGCAGGTCTGCCGGGCTCAACGTCCCGGCGGCTTGCTTCAGACGCAGGTTGTCGAGGATGTAGTCGTAGCGGGCGTTGTTGTAGTTGCGCACCGAGGTGTACAGCTGGCGCTGGGCATCGAGCACGTCGACGATGTTGCGGGTGCCCACCTGGTAGCCGATTTCCGTGGCTTCCACCGCGCTCTGGTTGGAGATGATCGACTGGCGCCGGGCCTGGACCTGCTCCACGTCCGTGTTGATTGCACGGTGCAGGTTACGGGTGTTTTCCACCACCTGCCGACGCAGGCCTTCGCGCTGCTGTTCGGTCTGGGTGAGCTGCGAGTAGGACTCGCGCACTTGGGAACTGGTCAGGCCGCCACTGTAGATCGGGATACTCAATTGCAAACCGATGGTGCGTTGCTCGGCATCACCGCCATAGCGCTGTCCGGTAGGGCTCGGGTTGGTGAAGCCGAGGCCGTCGTTGTCGCCTTTCTTGTACTGGGCGATCGCATCGAGGGTCGGCGCATGACCGGCCTTGCGTTGGCGCAGGGTGTCTTCGGCGGCATCAACGGCGTAGTTGCTGGCCAGCAGGTTGAGGTTCTGCTTGGCCGCCGTGTCGACCCAGGCCTTGGCATCGTTCGGTACCGGCGGCAGGATCGGCAGCGTGTGGACGATGCCCTGGAGCGAGTTGTACTGGCGATTGGTCAAGGTGATCAGTGCTTCGAACGCATCCTCGACCTGGCGCTGGGCGAGGATCCGGTTGGCCCGCGCCGTATCGTAGCTGGCCTGGGATTGCAGCACGTCGGTCTTGTCCGACAGGCCCACGTCGAAGCGCTCGTTGGACTGGTCGAGCTGGCGCTTGAACGCCGCTTCCTCAGCCTTGGTCGAGGCCAGGTTGTCCTGGCTGCGCAGCACATTGAAATAGCTCTCGGCGCTTTGCAGGATCATGTTCTGTTCGGTGGCCGACAGTTGCAGCGAGGCTTGCTCGTTGACGGACTTGGCCGCCTGGAGTTGAAACCAGCGGTCGGCACGGAAAAGCGGTTGGGACAGCGTGGCCTGGTAGACCGTGGCGCTGCGGGTAGCGGTCATCGCCGGCTGGTCGAGCTCGGTACGGGTGTTGTTCAGGTCGGCGCCGGCCGAAAGGTTGGGCAGCAACCCGGCGCGCGCCTGGGGCACCACTTCCTTCTGGACGCCGTATTGGGCGCGGGCGGCCGCCAGGTCGGCGTTATTGTCCACCGCTTCCTGATAGACGCTCACCAGATCGGTTTTGGTGGTCAGGGGCGCTTCGGCAGCCCAGGCCATTCCGTTGGACGCACAAGACACGGCGAGGGCCAGTGAAAGTTTGCGCAGCATGAGGCGATCCCTACTTCTCGAATGTTTGCGCACAAGAGGCGCGGCGTAGCGAGTGTAGTTGCGCCCGCGCACGGCAACAATCCTGTATATGCGCCATTCATCACGGCTTTTGCCCGGGTGATGGCGTTCTGTGGTGGTTGTGTCTAGACTGGCCGGGTTCTTGTCGGGGTGCCTTGCTATGAGGCTGAGATCGAATAATTTCGGATCCCGTTGAACCTGATCAGGTTAACGCCTGCGTAGGGAACAAGATTTCTCGTCACCCGGCGAGTCCTCTTGTGCTTCGTCCGGGATGTCGTTCGACCATTGAACGCACTCGAGCAGCAAGCACAGCATCCGCACTTTCGTGCTGGGTGCGTCCATTCGCTACAGGTTCGCTCCGACAAAAATCCACTGCCTGGATGTGTGTCTGGAGAGCCCGTGATGACGATAAAAGCAAAAAGCGCGACCAACCTCAGTGATTCGGCCAAGGTCGATGAGCAATCGGTCCAGCCCTTTACCCGCTCGCAAAAAATCTATGTCCAGGGCAGCCGCCCGGATATTCGTGTGCCCATGCGTGAAATCAGCCTCGACGTGACGCCCACCGACTTCGGCGGCGAAATCAACGCGCCGGTTGTGGTGTACGACACGTCGGGCCCGTACACCGACCCGAACGTGACCATCGACGTGCGCAAAGGCCTGGCCGACGTGCGTTCTTCGTGGATCGAAGCCCGTGGCGACACCGAACGCCTGGCGGGCCTGAGTTCCAACTTCGGCCAGGAACGCCTGGCCGACCCCGAGCTGACCAAGCTGCGCTTCGCCCACGTGAACAACCCGCGTCGGGCCAAGCCCGGCGCCAACGTCAGCCAGATGCACTACGCGCGCAAAGGCATCATCACCGCCGAGATGGAATACGTCGCCATCCGCGAAAACATGAAACTGGAAGTGGCCCGCGCCGCCGGCCTGCTGGACCAGCAACACGCCGGCCACAGCTTCGGCGCCAGCGTGCCGAAAGTCATCACCCCGGAATTCGTGCGCGATGAAATCGCCCGTGGCCGCGCGATCATCCCGGCCAACATCAACCACACCGAACTGGAACCGATGATCATCGGCCGTAACTTCCTGGTGAAGATCAACGGCAACATCGGCAACAGCGCGCTGGGTTCGTCCATCGAAGAAGAAGTGGCGAAGCTGACCTGGGGCATCCGCTGGGGTTCGGACACGGTCATGGACTTGTCCACCGGCAAGCACATCCATGAAACCCGCGAGTGGATCATCCGCAACTCGCCGGTGCCGATCGGGACCGTGCCGATCTACCAGGCCCTGGAAAAAGTCGGCGGCGTGGCCGAAGACCTGACCTGGGAGCTGTTCCGCGACACGCTGATCGAGCAGGCCGAGCAGGGCGTCGACTACTTCACCATCCACGCCGGCGTGTTGCTGCGCTATGTGCCGATGACTGCCAAGCGTGTCACCGGGATCGTCAGCCGTGGCGGTTCGATCATGGCCAAGTGGTGCCTGGCGCACCATAAAGAAAACTTCCTATACACCCACTTCGAAGACATCTGCGAAATCATGAAGGCCTACGACGTCAGCTTCTCGCTGGGCGATGGCCTGCGTCCGGGCTCGATTGCCGACGCCAACGACGAAGCGCAGTTCGGTGAGCTGGAAACCCTCGGCGAGCTGACCAAGATCGCCTGGAAGCACGACGTGCAATGCATGATCGAAGGCCCTGGCCACGTGCCGATGCAGTTGATCAAGGAGAACATGGACAAGCAGCTCGAGTGCTGCGACGAAGCGCCGTTCTACACCCTCGGCCCACTGACCACCGACATCGCGCCGGGTTACGACCACATCACTTCCGGCATCGGTGCGGCGATGATCGGCTGGTTCGGTTGTGCCATGCTCTGCTACGTCACGCCGAAGGAACACCTCGGCTTGCCGAACAAGGATGACGTGAAGACCGGGATCATCACCTACAAGATCGCCGCCCACGCGGCCGACCTCGCCAAGGGCCACCCAGGCGCGCAGATCCGCGACAACGCCTTGAGCAAGGCGCGTTTCGAGTTCCGCTGGGAAGACCAGTTCAACCTCGGCCTGGACCCGGACACTGCCCGTTCGTACCACGACGAAACCCTGCCGAAGGACTCGGCCAAGGTGGCGCATTTCTGCTCGATGTGCGGGCCGAAGTTCTGCTCGATGAAAATCACCCAGGAAGTGCGCGAATACGCCGCCAACCAGCGCATTGAAACGGTGGATGTCGATGTCGCCCAAGGCTTGGCGGAGCAGGCGGAGCGGTTCAAGCAGGAAGGCAGTCAGCTTTACAAGAAAGTGTGATGTGAGCTGATGGGGCGGTGTTTTCACTGCCCTCATCGCGAGCAAGCTCGCTCCCACAGGGGATCTACTGTGGACACAAAATCCGTGTGCACCTGTGATCCCTTGTGGGAGCGAGCTTGCTCGCGATAACGGCCAAAAAAACAACAAGTATCCTTCTGAGATAACAACCCTTGAACATCCAACCCAGCACCTACTCCCCTGACGCCGCGGTCCCCCTGGACAAACGCGTCTTCGGCGCCCGCGACCTGTTTTCCCTGTGGTTCTCCCTCGGCATCGGCCTGATGGTCTTGCAGGTCGGTGCCTTGCTCGCGCCAGGCCTGGGCCTGAGCGGTTCGTTGCTGGCGATTTTCCTCGGCACGCTGGTGGGCGTCCTGCTGCTGGCGGCGGTCGGGGTGATCGGCAGTGACACTGGCCTGTCGGCCATGGCCGCCCTCAAGCTCAGCCTGGGCGGCAAGGGTGCGAGCGTGCCGGCGGTGTTGAACCTGCTGCAATTGATCGGCTGGGGCTCGTTCGAAATCATCGTCATGCGCGATGCCGCCAGCCTGCTCGGTGCCCGAGCCTTCAGCGAAGGCAGCCTGGGTTCGAACCCGCTGCTGTGGACGCTGTTCTTCGGCGCCCTGGCGACCCTGCTCGCCGTGAGCGGGCCGTTGACCTTCGTGCGCAAGGTCCTGCGCAAATGGGGTATCTGGCTGCTGCTGGCGGCCTGCATCTGGTTGACCTGGAACCTGTTTGCCAAGGCTGACCTGGCGGCGCTGTGGGCCCAGGCGGGCGATGGTTCGATGCCGCTGGCGGTGGGGTTCGACATCGCCATTGCGATGCCGCTGTCGTGGTTGCCGCTGATCGCCGACTACTCACGCTTCGGCCAACGCGCCAGGAACGTCTTCGGCGGCACGGCCGTGGGTTTCTTCATCGGTAATGTCTGGCTGATGAGCCTGGGCGTGGCCTACACCCTGGCCTTCGCGCCGAGCGGTGAAGTCAACGCGTTGCTGCTGGCCCTGGCCGGTGCCGGGATGGGCATTCCGTTGTTGCTGATTCTGCTGGACGAGTCGGAAAACGCCTTCGCCGACATCCACTCGGCGGCAGTGTCCAGCGGCATGCTGTCGGGGTTGAAGGTCGAGCACCTGGCCTTGGCGATTGGCGTCATCTGCACCTTGATCGCCTGCTTCGCACCGTTGGCGCAATACCAGAACTTCCTGCTGCTGATCGGCTCGGTGTTCGCGCCGCTGTTCGGCGTGGTGCTGGTGGACCACTTCATCCTGCGCAAACGCAGCAGCCAAGTGGTGTCAGCCGCGTTGCGCTGGCCGGCCCTGTTGGCCTGGCTGGGTGGGGTGAGCACTTATCACGTGCTGGCCAACCTCTATCCGGATGTCGGTGCGACCCTGCCGTCGCTGATTCTGGCAGGGTTGCTGCAACTGCTGTTGGGTCGGGCTTTCAGCTACGGCCGGGGAACAGCTCGGGCTTGAGGATGCCATTGAGGCGGGGATAGGCGATCTTCAGTTCGATGTGACCCAGGGCGTACGGCGCGATGGTGCTCACTTCGTACTTGAGGATCACCCCGCCGTAGGTCAGCGCCACGTGCGGGGTTTTCTGGAAGGACCACTGTTTCAGGAACTCGGGCTCCTGATCCAGCTTGGTGCTGATCAGCCAACTGTTGTGGGCGACCTGGGCGGCTTTCCAGAAGGCTTCTTCCTGGCCTGGCAGCAGCATGTCCGACAGGGTCAGCACCTTGTGCTGCTGGCGCGAATAGTTGATGAAGCCACGCCCTGGCGTGCCATGGGCACCGCCGGTGTCCAGATAGCTGGACAATTCGATGATCACCAGGCCGTCATGTTGCTCGCGTACCTTGGCCTGCAAATAACTGCTGTTGCGCGGTGCGGCGTTGCGCAAGAACTGTTCGCGATAGGCCGCCAGCGTCGGTGCCACCGGGGCGTCCGGGGTGCGGGTCATTTGCAGCAGGCGTTTTTCGACGATGCCGTCCAAGGCCGGCTCGGTGGGGAAGTGCAGGGTATCGATGTTCACCAATGGGCAGTCGGCGCTGGCGCAGCCGGGTTGCAGTTGTTCCGAAGCGTCGCGGGTGGTCTCCAGCGGTGCGCGATAATTGGGTTGGAACAGGCTTTGGCAAGCGCCCAGGGTCAGGGCAATGGCAGCCACGGAGGCGGTTTTGAAAAGCGACATGGGCGTCCTTCATGAAACACGGAAAGGCAAAAAGTTACCCGCTTCGACTGTCGGCAAGGCAATCAGTTCGCCACTAAGCTCATTAGAGTGATTTTCAGCGCAGCCGTCCATCCCGATCACCGGAAAGGGGCTGCATCAAAGGGTACGGGCGCGTTAGGATGGCGCGAAGCCGAGGTTGGAACCTCGTATTGATCCATTGCACACGAGGATTGTCATGACCGACTTCGCCAACGCCACACCGAACACCGTGGACATCGTCAAGCGTGAAACCTGCTTCAAGGGTTTCTATAAGCTCGACCGCCTCGTCTTGCGCCACGAGTTGTTTGCCGGTGGCATGAGCCGTGAGATCAGCCGTGAACTGTTCGTGCGTCATGACGCAGTGTGCGTGCTGCCCTATGACCCGCAGCGCGATGAAGTGGTGTTGATCGAGCAGTTTCGCGTGGGGGCCATTGGCAAGACCACCAACCCCTGGCTGGTGGAACTGGTGGCCGGCCTGATCGACAAGGATGAGCAACCGGAAGAAGTTGCTCATCGCGAAGCGCAGGAGGAAGCTGGGCTTGTCTTCGCTGCGCTTTGGCCGATGACTCGGTATTTTCCATCGCCAGGCGGCAGCAATGAATTCGTACATTTGTTCTTGGGGCGTTGCGACAGCACGGGGGCAGGCGGCCTGCATGGCCTTCTGGAAGAAGCCGAGGACATTCGGGTGAAAGTCTGGGCCTACGAAGATGCCTTGCAAGCCGTGCGCGACGGGCGTATCTGCAACGCGGCCAGCATCATTGCCTTGCAATGGCTGGCTTTGAATCGCGATGAAGTGAGGGGGCTATGGTCCTGAACAAGCTGCGCGACCGCTATCGCGTCGATCTGGTGGGGTTGCAGGCCGCCTGCGAGGCCAACTACGCCCGCCTGATGCGCTTGTTGCCGGACATGCGCAACGACCCGTTGCCGCGCCGCATCGCCGTGACCCACGGCGACCAGATGCTCGGCGTGCTGGCCCTGGAAGTGCTGCAGGCCTGTCCCTACACCACCACCTTGCAGGTGCGCCAGGAACACAGCTTGCCCTGGTTGCCGGTGCCACAGCTGGAGGTTCAGGTCTATCACGATGCGCGCATGGCCGAAGTCGTCAGCGCCGAACATGCACGACGCTTTCGTGGCATCTATCCTTATCCCAATGCCTCGATGCACCAGCCGGATGAAAAAGCCCAGTTGAACCTGTTCCTGGGCGAGTGGCTGAGTCATTGCCTTGCGCTGGGCCACGAGTTCGAAGTCGTTCGGTAGTTGTGAACCGGTTCCGGTTCGCGGGTTTCCCCTTTCGATCGTCCCCCAGCATAATTGCGGCTTCATGCAACGGCGTGATTGCGCCTGGGAGAGAGCGATTTGCCGAGCGTATCCAGCTTGACCACTGCCGATGCGGCGTTGTTGGTCCAACTGTCAGATAGCCATTTGTTCGCCGAGGCCGATGCCTCGTTGCTGGGCATGAATACCCGTGACAGTTTGCAGGCGGTCATCGACCTGGTGCTCAAGCAGCAGCCGGACATTGACCTGATGCTCGCCACGGGGGATCTGTCCCAGGACGGCACGCTGGAGTCCTACGCGGCGTTTCGGCAGTTGACTGCCCGAATCGATGCGCCGGCGCGGTGGATCCCCGGTAACCATGACGAGCCGCGGGTGATGCTCGAGGCGGCGGTCAAGAGCACGTTGCTCGATCCGGTGGTGGACGTCGGCAATTGGCGGGTGACGATGCTGGACTCGGCCGTGCCGGGTTCGGTGCCGGGGTTTTTGGCCGAGGAGCAGTTGATTCTGTTGGCCAATGCGCTGAGCGAGGCGCCGGAGCGGCATCATCTGGTGTGTCTGCACCATCATCCTGTTTCGATTGGGTGTGCGTGGATGGAGCCGATTGGGTTGCGTAATCCGGAGGCTTTGTTTGCGGTGTTGGATCGGTTTCCACAGGTGCGGGCGGTGTTGTGGGGGCATGTGCACCAGGAGGTCGATCGGGGGCGCGAGGGGGTTCGTTTGTTGGCTTCGCCTTCGACTTGTATTCAGTTTGAGCCGGGGAGTGAGGATTTTGCGGTGGGCTCGCAGGCGCCGGGGTATCGGTGGTTGCGGCTTTGGCCGGATGGGCGGTTGGAGACGGGGGTTGAGCGGGTGGTTGGGTTTGCGTTTACCCCTGACTATGACTCCAACGGGTACTGAGTTCGGCCCAACTGTGGGAGCGAGCTTGCTCGCGATGGCGGTCTGACAGTCGGCCAGGATTTTGTTGGTCGAGTACATATCCATTTCTGCGGTAACGGCTGCTGACGGTTCCGCTCTTACAGCGGGTCACTTTTGGCAAACGCCCCAAAAGTAACCAAAAGGTCTTTGCCCCACCACTCGGCACCTCGCCTAGGCTCGGTGTGCCCTCACTCCGGCATTACTCCGTGGGCCGCCGCGAAGGGCCATCCATGGCCCAGCGCGGCTACCTCGGCATCCATGCCGAGGTGCCCACTGCGCAATACCTGCGTTCGGCCAGCGTGGTCAACGGGGCCCCCAGATCAAAAGCCCGCCGAGGCGGCCTTATAGCCGGCCTGGCTCTTGCGGGGGGTGTACACCCATCAGACTTGTTTGAGCTGGACCTGTGGGAGCAAAGCTTGCTCACGAGGCGGCCTGATAGCCGGCCTGGCTCTTGCGGGGGGTGTACACCCATCAGACTTGTTTGAGCTGGACCTGTGGGAGCAAAGCTTGCTCGCGAGGCGGCCTGATAGCCGGCCTGGCTCTTGCGGGGGTGTACACCCATCAGACTTGTTTGAGCTGGACCTGTGGGAGCAAAGCTTGCTCGCGAGGCGGCCTG
>NZ_FNOA01000039.1:0-27959 GCF_900106885.1 Pseudomonas sp. NFACC14 | reverse complement strand
GTTTCATTCCGATCAAGGCTGCCAATACACCAGCCACAAATTCAGGAATGAAATGCGCAAGCATGGACTCCTGCAAAGCATGAGTCGCAAAGGTGAGTGCTGGGACAACGCCCCGATGGAGCGTTTCTTTGGAAGCCTGAAGTCAGAGTGGGTGCCAGAAGATGGCTACAGCTCGGAGCATGAAGCCCGCGTGGATGTGCAGCGTTATGTGATGCGTTACAACAACGTCAGACTCCATAGCTACAACGACTACCGGTCGCCGGTAGCTATGGAGAAACTGGCGGCGTGAAACCGTAACTGGTGTCCAAAATTAGTTGACCAGTTCAGCTCGCTCCCACAGAGGATCGCCATTGCTCACAAATGTCGTGAGCAACCCCAACCCCCTGGGGGAGCGAGCTTGCTCGCGATAGCTATCTAGCAGCCAACCGATCAACCCCTGACACAACAGATAAGGACGCCGCCATGCTCGAATCCCTGGAAAAAATGCTCGCCAAAGGCATGGATAACGCCCTGCTACGCTTCGGCCTGGGCAAAGGCTACCTGGACCTCGGTGAATTCCCCCGCGCCGCCGAACACTTCCAACGCTGCATCGAACTCGACCCCAAGTATTCAGCCGCCTGGAAACTCCTGGGCAAGGCCCACCAAGGCCAAGGCGACCTACCAGCCGCCCGCCAAGCCTGGGAACAAGGCCTCGAAGCCGCCCGCGCCCACGGCGACAAGCAGGCGGAGAAGGAAATGACGGTGTTCCTGAAGAAACTGGATCGCCATCCCTGAATCCACACAACACCGCTTTTCGTGGCGAGGGAGCTTGCTCCCGCTTGAGTGCGCAGCACTCACAAAAAAACCACGCTCCCCAAATACCAATCAACCAAGCAGCCCACACACACAACTCCTGTGGCGAGGGGATTCATCCCCGCCAGGCTGCGGAGCAGCCTCAAAACCCCTGCTCACGAGCTCTCCCAATTCACGTATTGACATATCGAAAAATCTCGATATCCTCGCCACATGGACCTACTCGAAATATTCAAAGCCCTCTCAAACCCGACACGTCTCCAAATCCTGAAAGGTTTGAAGGATCCGGCAAAGAACTTCCCCCCGCAGGATGAGGGTGACGTTCACACGGTCGGCGTTTGCGTCAGCAGTATCCAGGAAGGGATCGGCCTGTCGCAGTCGACGGTGTCCGGTTATCTGGCTACGTTGCAACGGGTGGGTCTGGTCGAAGTCAGGCGCATCGGCCAGTGGACCTATTACAAACGCAATGAAGCAACCATCAGTGCTCTCGCCGAGATCATTGGGAAAGACCTGTAGCTTTTTTTACCACAGAATATCGAGATATTCCGATATCCCTTTTTATCGATACGAGGATTTACTATGAAAGCGATGATGCTTAAATCATTCGGCGGTCCTGAATCGTTCGAACTCCGCGACGTGCCCAAGCCCGTGCCGCAAGCGGGGCAAGTCTTGGTCCGCATACACGCCACTTCCATCAACCCGCTGGATTACCAGGTTCGACGCGGCGACTATTCCGACCTGGTGCCACTGCCGGCCATCACCGGCCACGACGTCTCCGGCGTGGTCGAAGCCGTTGGGCCCGGGGTGACCTCCTTCGCGCCTGGAGACGAAGTCTGGTACACCCCGCAAATATTTGAAGGGGCAGGCAGCTACGCCGAGTACCACGTTGCGGCCGAGAGCATTGTCGGGAAGAAACCGCCCGAGCTGAGCCATCTTGAGGCCGCAAGCCTGACCCTGGTGGGCGGGACGGTGTGGGAAGCGCTGGTGGTGCGCTCGGCGCTCAGGGTCGGGGAGAGCATTCTTGTCCACGGCGGCGCTGGAGGCGTCGGCCATGTCGCGATCCAAGTGGCGAAAGCCATGGGCGCCCGGGTGTTCACCACCGTGCGCGAAACAAACGCTGCGTTTGCCCGCAACTTGGGTGCCGACGTGATCATCGACTACGAAAAAGAAGATTATGTCGACGCTGTCCTTCGGGAAACCGCGGGCCGCGGCGTGGATGTCGTATTCGACACCATCGGCGGCAACACACTGTCCCGCAGCCCCGACGTCCTCGCCCAACTGGGCCGCGTCGTCTCGATCGTGGACATCGCCCAGCCACAAAACCTCGTCCAGGCCTGGGGCAAGAACGCGAGCTATCACTTCGTGTTCACCCGACAAAACCGCGGCAAGCTCGATGAGCTGAGCGCATTGATAGCCCGCGGTCAGCTGCGCCCCCATGTCGGCGCCGTCTATTCGCTGGCCGACATTCCCCTGGCCCATGCCCGGTTGGAAAGCCCCAACAACGGTCTTCGAGGAAAAATCGCCATTGCCGTCGAACCGTCGCTCATTCCGTGAGTGCCGACTTCAACCCATTCAGAGGTGTGTCATGGTTTACGAAATCGCTGTGCTTCCTGTTCATAAAGAACGCATTGAAACGTTCCGACGCGCATTTGCCGAGGTCGCTCCATTGCTCACACGGGCCAAGGGTTACGGCGGCCACATGCTGGCGCAAGGGATCGAAACCCCTGAGCAGTTCAACCTGATCGTGCGATGGCAATCGCTGGAAGACCACTCTCCGGGCTTCGAGGCGAGTGAAGACCATCGGTTGTTCATGATGGGGTTGGAGGAATATTTCTCGGAGGAGCCGAAGGTTTACCATGTTGAGGGGGCGGCTTTTGAGACCAGCGCGAGCGCCACAAAAGCCTTGTGGCCTTAAAAAACAGCCCGTGGCGAGGGAGCTGCGAAGCACTCATAAAACCCCCACCCCGGCGGCGCTTCACTGCACCGACAGACTGCGCACCGCAGAGCGGGTTGTGTCGATATGCCACAGCCGGCCCTGATGGTCGAAAAGCACCCATTCATTGCCCACGCAACGCAGTTGCGCATGATGCAGTGGCCAGTGCAGGACGGCGCATAACCGGTCACTTTGGCGGTGGATAAAGTGCCAGCGTGCCTCATCGTCGCCAGTTGCGTAGCAGACGACCAGCCACTGCTCGAACGAGTAGACGTTCAACGGGTCGGTAAACTCTTGAGTCAGGCCAGGCAAGGGATAGCGCTTGCTCGTGCCGCCCTCGTACGCCCTCAGCATAGGATCACTGTCGGCTTCATGCTCGATCCAGAACTCAGTGATCCGGCCTGCCGCGTTATACACCTGCCAACTGTGCTCCTCACGCCTGGTGGGCATGGATTCGCGGCTGAGCAATCGGCGGTCGGGCAGGCGGTAATGCCAGAGCTGGAAGTCCTGCGGGGTGTCCAGCAATACGGATTCGTTGCGTTCGTCATCCCGAAGGAAGCCAACCCGCCCGGGTAGATCGCCGACGTGCCAGAGCGTTTCGAACCGGCGATCCACATCCACGACGCGCAATTGTGAGCCTCGGCCGACGGTCCAGGTCGTGCCGTCGAAATACTTGGCGAAGGCATCCAGCATCAGCACGCCCAGATCGGTGGCGCTCCGATTGACTAGATCCAGTTTGCAGATGCGCCAGACGTCGCCGCGACGCGCCAGCGCCAGCGCGACCTGGCGGCTGTGGCCCAGCACGATGCTCTGGGCGGGCACCGGAAAGTGGAAGGCCGTCTTGCCGCTCGCCTCGACCACCGATGCGCCAGCTTCGCCCAGTGCCAGGAGGTAGCGTCCGTCGGTCAAGGGCACGGCATCGCAGAGAGCCCGGTTGCCCCTTTCTGGGGCCGTGAACGACAAGGGGGTGCTTACCCGCTCAAGGCTCTGATTAAGAAGTTTGTTCTTGGGCAGGGCGCTGCCGGGCAGGTCCGCTTGTAGCAACTTGTCCTTGCTCATTTTTACCAGCGCTTGAAGCTGATTCTGGGTGAGATGAGCATGTGGCCCGGCCTGATCACAGATCATCGCCCGCACGGTCGCGGCAGCCAGCCAAGCCAGCGCGGGACTGTGGGCCTTGTGCGCCAGCAGCGCCTGGGCCAGTGCGGCGCGCTCCACGACCCGCTCGGGGTCGTTGCGCAGTTTTTCGACCCAGGTTTCGTATGTCGAGAGGGTGTCGGGAAGCAGGATAGCCCGTTTCACCAACGCGCCGATGGCCAGGCTTCCTCCTGCGGCTTCGGCGGCCAACAGCCATTGCGTGGCGCGTTCGTGCTCTGCCGGCAGACTCCAGATCACGTCCACTGCCTGCAACCACAATCCTTTTTCAGTCAGGGCCAGCGCCCATTCCAGGCGCAGGCGCGCGGCGGCTTCCGGCCATTTCTTTTCGAGCAGGATGACGGCATCTGCGAACGCGTTGTCGCGCCGCGCGACTTGCAGTGCTCGCTGCCAATCCCCTGCCAGGCACAGCAGACGCACAATGGTCGAGGTGGGCATGTCCCAGGCCAGCGCGAGATCAGCCGCCTGTTGATAGCGCTGGTGCTTTTCCAGATAGTCGAGCGCTTCCTGGCGTGCCCTCAATAGCTCGGCGAGGACAAACACGGCTTCCTCGATACGCCCCTCGCGATCCAGTCGCTCAAAGGACTGCCGGTAGACCTGCTTGAGGTGGGTTTCAAGGTCTGCCTCAAACAGCATGCTGGTGCGAGGCCCTGAATGCTGGGTGAGCGCCAGATCCTGGCGCCTGCTGGGTGTGCCGAAGGCTTGACCTGCATTGCCCTGGCCGCCGCCCAGCGGAATGGCGTGGCGCAGTGCTTCTTCCAGGTCGCCGTTTTCGAACATCTCCAGCATGCGTTGCATGTAAGCGGCCTGGCGCTTTCCGTAAAGCGCTGACAGGCGTGAATTCTGGGTCAGACGCGTCAGCCAGCGCCGCCATCTGGCCGGGCCACGTGGCTGGCCCGACGCCCGTGGCGGCACCGGCGGCTTTGATGGTCGGTCGGCATTGGCGGTCGTGGTAGAGGGCGCGTGGCTTGCTGCCGAATGGGTACCGTTGCGTCGCATCCAGGCACGCACCGCCATCAGTATCAAGGTGAAAAGTGCCGCGCCAATTACCGTCCAGATCAAGACGCTGCCTAGATCGAACGTGGACGGATCCACAGAGCGTGGCGGCTTGGCTGTCTCAGCAGCACGGGTAGCGGCTGGTAACTGCGGGCCGTAGAGGGAAAGCGTTTGGTAAAGGCCCATACCCACTGCCAATGCAATGAGACCGAGCAGGCCGTGTTGCAACGAGCCGGTACTCTGCGGATTGTTCGCAGGGCTGTGACGCGCCGTAGAGGCGCCAGGGGCGGTGGCCTGACGTTGGTGCTCCAGCAGGGCTCGCATCACCGCCTCTCGCTCGGGGCTGACCGGCGCAAGCGAATCACCCAGGATTTCCCGTATGTCGGTCTGTACCGCCAGTGGTTCGACTTGTGGTTCCGGTAATACGTCCTGGCAGTCGTAAGTGTCGAGCAAGGCGTACTGGCTGACGTCGATCCATTGAGCGGGGGCCAGCGCAGTTGCGTCGCGCAGGTGCAGGGCATTGACCTGCGTGCCGCGCACCAGCCAGACATCGGCTTGGGCCAGGCGCTGCATTTCCTCAGGACTCAGCCGTGCTGAGCAAAGCGTTCGGCCCTGGCGAATCAGTGGCCAGCCAGCGAGCCCTTCACACAGCATGGCGCCTGCCTTGGGAAGGCGCAGCAGGTCGCCGTCGGCAAAGCGATAGGCCCTGGCGTCGGTTTGCCAGTGGGTGAGTATCAGTCGCGCCCGTTCCTGCTCGCTGAAGCGCTCAACGGGGAACCACAGCGCCTCGATCGGTTGATAACCGCTCAGTGCCGGACGGCGAATAATGACCGAATCAGGTCCGGACATGAGGCGCGTCCTCCGACTGCGTTTGTGCCTGATTGCATATGACCTGCAACACCCTGCGCTCGTCCCGGACCGAATACACCACCAGTTCCCGAGCCTTGGTCAGGGCGGCGACCAGCCCGCTCATCGGGCAAAAGCTGATTCTGGCAATGGCCTCGCTGGTGGTGAACAGCACATGTTGCTCACCCCGGCAGTACAAGGCGACCGTCTGCTGGTTGGGGCCGAGCAGGACCATTGAAAGCACCTCGTCCTCCCCAATCAGCAAGCCCAGGCCTTTCCAGCCGGGGGCCAGATCTACCTGGCTGGTCTGAAGGTCCGGCGCCACCATTTGCCACTGTTGCTTCTCGTCGACCAGGCGCATCCACGCGCAACCGTGGAAGGCGCGTTCCCAGAGGGGGCTTGCCGGGAACAACACCTGATCGACGTCGACGTCCTTCGCCGTGCCGACCACATGGCCCGCGGATTGGCTGATCCAGGGATTGATCCGGTGGACGTACAATCGACCGGTATCGTGGCGCAGATAGGCCAGCATGTTGCGATCGACCTGCGCCATGCCCACCACCTGATCGGCCATCGAGTGGGTGATACCAGGTTGGTGCGGGGTGGGCAGCTTGCCGTTGTCGACCACCCAGAAGGCCAAATGACCTTTGTTGTCGAGCAGGAAAACCCGGCCGTAGGTGCCGTTGTGCAGCCACACCATGGGTAGCAGCGTGGCGGTGCCCACGGGCATCTGCAGTTGTTCACGCTCAGGCCGGGCGGCGGGCTTGAGGCCAGGCATGTTCCAAAAGACCAGTTGCTCGTCGAGGCTCAGGATCGCGCCGGGCATGCGGCCTGGAAACGTGATCGCCAGCGGTGTGCTGCGGTTGTTCCAGAGCGTCCGGCGAACATCGAGCGGTTTTTTCTGCCGGGGAGCCGGAAGCTTGATCACCACAAGCCCAGGCTCGTCGAGCAATTTCAGGGCGACATGGAAGCCGCTGGTGGCAATGATCGGAGCTAGCGTCAGCGCAACCCGTGGAATGGGGGTCTTGACCGCGGTGCGAGCCATCTGCCGCGCGATGTCGAACTCGCCCTTGATCAATTGCAAGGCAAGGCGCTCGTCGGGGTTGGGCAGGGCAACTTGTCGGGTACCCAAGTCTTGCAGCGCGAACATGAGGCTGCGGCCATCGAGGCTACGCTGTATCTGGACCCGATGAGTGCAGGAGCGGGCGTCGGTAGCGGGCAGTTGGTGGCCGACGACCCAGCGTTCGCCGCTGTCGTAATCCTGCTCCGACAGCCAGGCGCGCCAAGTCTGCCAGTGCTCATCATTGACGGTCTGATACGTGCGGGCGTCGAGCAGTTGCTTCAAATGCGCTGCGCCTTTGAACTCATGCAACTGCGGCGCGTTTTGCAGGATGCCCCAGCGCAGCTCGGCCCCGGCTTCGCTGGCACGGCGGGCGAGCAGGATCAGCAGCGCCAGATGCACCAGTCGCGGCACGCCCAGTTGCAGCGGGCCAGCGTCGAACAGCACAACGATCATGCGATTGGCCTGATGGGTGCGATATTGCGGCGCCAGGAACAGGTGTTCGCCAACTACCGCCCTGCGCAGAAACTCGTCGGGTAGCTCATCGGCCAGTAACCACTCGCTGGCGAGTAGTCGTTCATACGGGCCACGGCGTTGCAGGTCGCCAAGGCCGTCGGGTTCGGGCACGCCGCCGTGTTGCATACCGCGCAATGGGCCTAGCAACGGATTGAGGCGTGCGAACAGATCCGCCAGCAAGGGCAGCTGTTCGGGGGGAAACCATTGCAGCCAATCTCGCCAGGGTTGCAGGGATTGCGGTAATTGCATCAGCGACCTGCCCATCCATCCTGAATGCGTTGCAGATGCCGGGCCGTGACGGGCAGTGATCGGTCGAGCGGCACCACTGCCCTGGGGGCATGCCACAGCAGCAGCGGCGCACGCGCAAATCTGCCGAGCAGCGCTTGCCCCATCAGGTCGAGCGGTGCGTCGGGTTCCCAACTGGTGGGCAGCCACAGACCGGGTGCAGCGGGCTCGGTGCAGGCGTAATCGACACCCTCGACCCACGGCAGGTCATCGGCATTGCCCGTGACGATCAGCACGTCACGGTTGGCAGTGGCTTGCAGCTGCGCCGTCTGGTCTTCGGGCATGCGCAGCAGCCGTGCGTGCAGGCGCGCCGCCACTTCGCCCCAGGCCACGGCAGCCTGTGGTTGACCGGGCTCGCGGCGCACTTGCCAGTTCCAGTCGATGGCAGTGGCGGTGGCCATAGTCGTCATGCCTGGGTTGTCAGCAGATGGGCCACCTGTCCGCGCGCCTCATGCAGACGCTGGGGAATGGTTTGGCTGTTGAAGTTGGCATCGATTTCGCGCAACAGCGCTTCCAGCAACGGGCTGGCAGGCGGTTCGCTGCGCGCCAGGTAATCCTCTGCCGTTTCAAGCAGACGATGCAGGCGAGCCATCGGTTGCAGCGTTGCTTCCTCGACGGCACTGAACAGATGGCTGTTGCTGCATTGGGCAAAAAGATCCTGCAGCACCTCGCGGCCGTGTTGCTGAATTTCCCGGGTCGGCAGCACGTAAAGCAGCGGCCAGAGGTCGGCTTCGCTGGCTTCCAGATGCCCGCGCAGCAGAGCCGCCGCTGCGATCAGACGTTGGGATTTGACGATACGTCGGTCGGAGAGCTGTATACCGGCCTCCCGCAACCGGCGGATGGCCTGGGCCAACGCGGGCCGCACCCGTGACAAATCGACGTCCTTGAGCGCGTGGCCCAGCGTGTCGAGCTGAGTCAGCCCCAGAAGTTGCGGAACCGGACGCTGCTCCGACTGCCAGCCGCCGGCCAGCATCGCTTCGAGCTGGTTGTCGGGTACCGCGTCCACGAACAGGTGCAGCAAAAAACGGTCGCCGAAGGCCGCCAGCGATTCGTCGTCGGGCAGGCCGTTCGCCGCTGCGACACAAATGCGCAAGGGGCACTGGACCTGGGTGTGACCACGGCGGAAACGTCGTTCGTTGAGCACGCCAAGCAGGGTGTTGAGGATGGCCGTCGAGCCCAGGAACACTTCATCCAGGAACACAATGTCGGCTTCAGGCAGCATGCCGCTGATATCGGTTTCAACCGTGCCTTCGCGCAGTTTCTTCAGATCGACCGTGCCAAACAGTTCCGAAGGCTCGGTAAAGCGTCCCAGCAGGTACTCGAAGTAACGACCACCCATGGACTGCGCGACCCGACGCACCACGGCGCTCTTCGCCGTGCCGGGCGGGCCCACCACCAGAATGTGTTCCTGGGCGACAGCCGCCAGCACGATCAACTCGGCCAACTGCTCGCGGCCGACCAGGCCCTCAGTGGCTGCACGAACGGCATGACGGATCTGATTGGCGGCGAGATCGAGCGAAGCGGACATGGGGCATCTTCCTTGAATCTGGAGGGCACATCTTGCCTGAAGGAGAGGGTGAGCTGGCAAGGTCATCGGCATGCAATGCGCAAGCTTGAGCCTGTTGTGTCGCGCTTTGTTGGGGAGCTGGGGGGTTATGAAGTGGCGGCGGGTTGAGGAGGTTGGCGGACGGGGAAACGGGCAGGGTTCATCCTTCCGTGATTCACTATGCAGCGCTAGAACGCACACTCATTCTCAGATTTACTCGGCGCCTCGAAAACTGGGTGCCACTGGAGGAAGCTAGACAGATCACCGTGACGTTCCATGAGGTTAGCTATTTTCGTGCCGAGGGGTGCGATCCGGATTTGGCCGAGAATGATTGTGTACTTCATGCGATTGGAACTGTGAGATCTGATGCCGAGACGGAAAGTTTTTACCTGTCGGATAACATTCCGGCAGAACAGCATTTAGTTGTGAGTTTAGTTGTGAGTTTTGCGTCAGGGCTGACATTACGAATACAGGCGGAGGAGGCTAGGTGTGAGATTGATGACTAGGCGCCCGCCGTGGCCAATTCTCGTCGGTCGTCACCGGCAGAGAGCGGCCAGCAGCCATTCCTTGCGCCAGTCAAACGCGCTGCGTACGCTCTGATCAGCGCTAATAGCCATTGGAAATGCATATGGAAAGCAATGCAGCATTGGAAATCGAGATGGCTGCCTACGATGAGTTTCTGGTTCAGTGGAATCAAGACGCCTTCCCGCAACAGAGGCTCGGCCAGGCTTTCTACAACTTTTTCAACCTCCATAAGCTTACGGATCAGACATTGCTGACCGGCCTCTATGAGGCTGATGGTAAAAAAGCTACAGCCTTGATTTCCCGAATTTTCAAAATCAGGTAGTAGTCGACTAACCGGCCAAGAACGGCTACTAGGGTTGGACTGCACTGAAGTCCTGTTCGAGGTTATTAACATGCTGGTTGAATGCGGAAGGTGCGGCCAAGGATACGTTCGAGCAATGCGTGTCCGGTCTACAAAAATCTCACTCTGGGTGTGCGAAGAATGTGAAGCAACGTGGAAGAGTCAGGCTGAAGTAAACGTCAGCAAATTTGAAGACTACGGAACGTTGATGGTCGGCATTGGATGCACTCCTTTATGGTCAGAGCTGGAGCCGCAGTGAAAAAGCATGTCATGGCTGCTTTCTATCAAATGTTTGTCCTGAGCGATGGAAATGGAACTCGTGAATCTATGTGTAATACGGCATGGGGAAACCGAGCCTAACGCTGAGAAGCGCTACGTCGGATCCATTGATCCCGGGCTGAATCAGCGGGGCAGAGAGCAGGCTCTCGCGCTCGCCAAGCACTTGCCGTCCAACCTGGACGCGATGGTTGTATCCCCTCTGCGCAGAGCCCAAGAAACCGCCGTTATCCTGAACCGCACGTTGAACCTCCCAAGCTCAACCCTGAATGCATTTCGCGAACGCAGTGTGGGCGTTTTCGAGGGGCTGACTCAGGCTGATGCAAGCGAGCGCTACCCAGAGCTTTGGTCTCAAAACATCACGCGGTGCTGGGCGGTTGGGCCAACGGATGGAGAGTCGGTGAGCGAGGTGGCTCAGCGTGTTCGAGAGGGGCTGCTCGAGCTGCAAAAGCGCTACCCGTCTAAACACGTTTTGCTGGTCGCCCACGGCTTCGTTGCCAAGACGATCCGGGCCTTGGCGAAAGCAGACTTTTCCGACTTCTATGATTGGCAACTCGGCAACGGGCAGATGCTCTTGCTGGAAAATGTTGATGTCGAGTTGCGCGATGCCTTCGGTCACAAGTGCCCTGAAGGGTGGGATCCTTCGGATTTGGTTTTGGAAAGGTAATGACCCTGGTGGTTGACTGCTTACGATGAGGTGAGAGGTTCAGGTAAGTCAGCGGATCGTGGTGTCCGAAAATAAATCCGTCCCCCTACTTTTCTGTGATTGAAAACAAGGACAGGTTCATTTTTTGACAAATAAATCTGCCCCCTGTCCTTCAGTAAAAATCGTAATAAAGCGCCCACTCCCCAGTTTCGTTGTGCTTCCAGAACATCAGGCTCCCACTGTCGACCACATTCAGATTGATCTTCGCATCCGATGAGATCTGGAACACAAACTCGAAGCTTTCACCCGGATCAACACCTGACTGGCAAAACGAGGGATAACCGCCGAACTTGTGTTCGTAGGTGTGGGTGATCAAGTCGTAATAGCTCTGTATCTCGCCCGCGCGTTCCAGCGTGAGGATTGCTTGCTCAAGATCCTCCGGGACACCACCGCCATCCCACAGTGGAAAGTCCTCCGGCACCGCTTGCGCTGTCAGTGGGAAAGGTTTGAGGAATGTACCTGCCACCGGCAAAGACTTGCGCACCAGCACATCATCTGGTCCATATTCGCGGATGACCCAATTATTCCCCATCGGCTCAAAGTGCTCGGGGAATGGGTTTGAAATGAACACCGTCAATACACGAACTCCCGCCAGCAGCGGGCTGTGGACGGGCAGGGCAGGCAGGTAAAACTGCGCATAGGGGAGCAACGGTTGCCCCGCCCGGTTGGTGGGTACACCTTCATCAGGCCGGAACAGGAAGACATTGCCCAGCCAGCTTTCTTCGTCGGTGCCGGCAGGACGAAAGCCGCCGGCAATGAGCTTCACGGCGGGGCGGGCCAGGCGTTGCTTGATTTCCTGGGTGTCCATGGCGATGTAAACCTCCTTTTTACTACAGGCATCAAGGCCGCAGATTGGCAGTGTACGAGGGTGGATAGCAGCGCTTTTCTGCCCGAGCTAGGCCACTTTAGCGTCCATCACGGATAAGAGGGTGGGCCTCCTCCACTCCCCTGAGCCAATGACTTTCCCGAGGGCTCCTAGCGTACCTGAGTGTTATCGATACCGGCTCGGTCAGTGGTAAGGAGACGATAGAGCCTGAGAGCAAGGCTGCAAAGCCGGCGGATTCTGGTGCAGTTGTAGGCAAATGCGCGAGGATGAGTGGTTTGGAGCGCGGTGCTCAGGTCTTGGTTTGGCCCACAGAAGGTGGGGAAGTAGGAGCAAGCATCCATCCATGCGAATGGTTTTGAAGGGGTAAATCTACGGAAAATAAATCTGTCCCCTTATTAGCCCTTCTTATTCTCTATCAGCCCTTCGCGTATGCACGCTTTTGAGCCGATAGCTGCCCCGCTCACCGAAATCCAAATCCGGCAGTTCGGAATTCTGTTTCGAGGGAAGAAATATTACCCCGGCCAGGCCATCAGCCGCGATGTGGAGAATAAAGCCTTACCCACTGAAAAATCACCGCAAATTAAAAATCAATTTTCCTGCCGCCGATTTGAGTTTCCGAATCATTCTGACCGGCAACCATAGCCGAAGCGCTAATTGCATTTTGATTCGCCCAATCACGAAGTTTTATAAACTCGTCTTTGCGCATTTTGCTCATGGGTACTAAACGCGAAATAGTAGTTTCAAAATCAACCATGGTCAGGTCGCTTACATCACCAGAGTTATTCATCCGTCGTGAGAACGCTTCAATCAGCGAGTCCCCAACCCAAGCTTCGATTTCAGCACCAGAAAGCACAATGTCTTTACCAAAATTCGACTCGCCTCCTAGAGCAGACAATCGATCCAAATCAAATTTTTCTGGGTCTCGTTTCAATTTTTTCAAATGTATTTCAAGAATCTTCTTTCTTTCCAATGTCGACGGAAAGTCAACGAAAAATATTTCGTCGAATCGCCCCTTTCTCAACAACTCCGGAGGTAAGCTGTTGATGTTATTAGCGGTAGCAAATACAAAAACAGGTGCCGTTTTTTCTTGCATCCAAGTCAACAATGTGCCGAATACGCGTGTAGCCGTGCCACCATCAGATGATCCTCCGGAAGAGCCGGAAAGTCCTTTTTCAATTTCATCGATCCATAGGATGCAGGGTGAAATAGCTTCGGCAGTACGTAGTGCTGAACGGATATTGGATTCTGAAGAGCCAACCACCCCTTGGAATATTTTTCCCATGTCCAAACGTAATAAGGGCATGTTCCATGACGACGATACGCATTTCGCCGTTAGAGACTTACCGCAACCAGGAACTCCAGTTAAGAGCAAACCCTTCGGGGTTCCGACACCGAAATCCTTAGCAGTCTGCCCAAAACACTGGCTACGCAAATGGAGCCACTTCTTAAGCGTTGCCAGGCCTCCTACATCCTCAAGACTTACTTTTGAGTCTATGTATTCCAAGATGCCTGTTTTCCGTATAATTTGCTTTTTTTCGGAAAGCAGATCCTTTACTGTACTTTCATTTAAACTCAGACTGGATACCAGTGAGCGAGACAAGCTATTGTCAATTTCTAATCCCGTGAGGCCCAAGGCGGCATCAATAATCTTATCTTTGGTTTCGCTGGAAAGATCAATCTTAACGTTGTTACTGCCTTGCCAGGAGTTAACAAAATTATTTATCTGATCCTTAACTTCATCTCTTGATGGCAAAGGAAAATCGATCAACGTGATTTCCTTCTGAAGTTCATTGGCAATTTCAAAGCTGGGCGCCACGATGATGCAGTTGCTGCGATATCCACGTGAGCGGATATTAATGGCTAAATCTCGAAGCCGACGACGATAGACAGGATTTGAGCTTGAGGTAAGGTAGTTATGAGCATCACAAAAAACAAAAATATTTTTGCTATCCTCCTCCTTCGCTTTTTCTTCGCAAAAGTCCAAGGCCATTTTCAGATCAAAGGTTTTATCCCCAGCCACGACGCCATTTATCTGGACTCCCAGCGTCGAGTTCCAAACGAACAAACGATGACTAAGCGCCTTGGCAATTTCAGAAACTTCATTGAGCGCACGCTCTTCCTCGAAAGTTTCAATCACCAAAATCGCATAACGCGCTTTGAGGTAATCTGTTATCTGCTTGGTACGCCTCATGTCTATTATCCCTGCGCTTGAACTGAGTTATACATGTGTCGGAAGACCGGTTTTGGTAACACCAGAATTTGAAATAACAAACTCGACGACTCTTCTTGTACGAAAAAAGTCAATATCGACTCTGTCACTGGTTTTGATGATCTGCTTGTGCTGATAGGGATGTTTCGCGTTATGCCGATACCGCCCCGCCAGCGTCAAGTCTACGGCTTTAACAACTCGAATCATGGCCTCATTCTGGAATATTTCTTTTGGCGTATAGCCTGTATAAAGTATCCAGTTTTTCTCGCCATTCACGGCCTGTATTAATTGCTCCAAGGCCGGCGCCTGATCGAGCGGCTCCCCTCCAGAGAGGGTAACCCCAACGATGTCTAGTGCATTTATCTTCTGTGCCAATTCATAAATAGGCATCAGCGTACTCGCTTCGCGAGGGTGGGTGCTCTGATTGAAGCAGCCCTTACAATTCAGCGCACAACCCTGCACCCATAATGTCAAGCGTAACCCGGGGCCGTTAACGCGGCTCAACTCCATATGGTGTACGTTGATTTCCATTTAGAAGTTCGCACTGAGAATTTGAAGGGTTTGCTCTTCATGGACTGCGGTATATTCCGGTTTCCACTCAGTCACAAGCTCCGCAGTAGGGCTAGAAAGTAGAGATTCAAGCTCTTCAGTAAGTTTTGTGCAGATATCCCCTTTCACCCCACGCACTTCCTCCGTAATTTTATCGCCCGTAAAGGTGACATAAATGCTGTATTCGTGGTTAGGTCCAAATTCAATCTCGAACCCTTGAGGAGTTTCTTTAACTCTTGCTGGAACACCTGATGCTTCTATGCGCTGGATGGTTTCATCGATGGCTACGCTGATATACGCTTTCTGAAAGTTTAAAGCCAAATCAGCCATTATCGCTTCATCGCCGGCCGAAAGAGTTCCACGTTCGATGAGGAGTTTATAGGAGCCCTTCTCAATTTGGCAGACAAATAGATTGAATTTGTCTGCCGTTTGGCCACAAATAGCTCTAAATTGCTGCTTGCCCATGTAACCTATTTTGCTCAACACCTTTTTACTGAAGTCGCTGACAAATACCGAAACCAGACCGGTCGTTGGGCTAAGTCCCATCTTGCCAAATGCTTTGGCAATGGCTTCTTCATCAACATAAGAAAATTCAAACGTTGTACAATGAGACATTGTTAAAGCTCCAGCTTGCGACGGAGAATATCTTCTTCGGCGCTCTGGATAGCAATTAATACGTCAGGGGCAACCTCAATATTGCGCATAGGTGCCTTGGATACAGGCGTAGCCTCAGGCGCAACGGTTTTTGAAACCGAGGTTGGTGTTCCAGAGTTGACAACCACTCGACGTCTTTGGGCTGCCGGTGATGCACCACTATCACCAAGGAGGCCTGCATCAATCGTTTCCAACAGCTTTCTTATTACCAGAGTTGGATTTGATGTGAGCTTTTCATATAGTCCAATGCGCAACAAAGCATCGGCTCCATCATTGAATTGCAATTTAACGAAGTAATTTTGATTTTCATCGCCAATGATGCCAATGCGCGAAAGCTGACTCAGATCCCGTGACAGTTTTCTCCAACGCTCACCATCAAATGACGCTACAGTTAATCTTGTCGCTGTTGCGGCAAAGGCATTGCTACCAATTTCAGCCCCGTCCGCATCAAAATTCTGGTAGCTAACCAGAACTTTCTCCCCTACAGGAAATCCCAGAGCGGTTGCCAAGTATTCATTGGTCGAAAAATCGATATCGGCATGAAACTTTAAGCTTTTTGACAAAATATAAAGGCTAAAGAGGCCTAATAACCCATAACTTATTGCACTCAGCGCGTGCTCCGGCGCAAGAAATACAAAAACTGCGAAAATAAAAACAATGATCCCGTAACCGTAATTTATGGCCGTTTGTGTGCTGAGTTTTTTATCTCTATAACCCTGAAATGTTTTGCCGGGAACATATTTTTTTGAAGGTGCAAATAGTAGGGTGCATGCACCAAAAAAAACCAGACAAATTAGCCCTATTGCAGCTTGGCGCTTTTGCCCATTTTGCAATCCGTCAAGAAACATCCACGTACCGGTAACGATGAAAATAGGTAAAGATGCCAGTACTGCAAGTCCGGTTTTCTTACCTTTGGTGGCCATCATCATAGCCCACATCGGGATAGTCTTTATCATTCATAAACCTTCTAGATTTGGTGCAGAAGCGCGGCAGGGAGGGTGTGACGGTAGAACTACTCTACATGATGATCTTTGGTTTATCACGCACTAGGAATGGTCTGAAGTAGCCATACGTTTCGAGCTAATTTCGACCATTGCCGATTTTGAAAGTGACGAGTCGATCCAAAACAGATCATGCGAAGACGCTCTTTTACCGCTCACTCCAGTTCGCTCGGCGAGCTCTTCAATCAGCGTTTCATGGCATCACACTCGTTGCGCAAGTCGCTATTGCTGATGGAGCCACAACTTTCCCCCTTCGTCTTGGCATAGCAATATTGGCGTTGGTCGCTGTCGCTGATGCTACCGCAGCTCTCGCCCTTGGTTTCCGCATAGCATGTATTACGCAGGTCACTGTCGCTGATAGAGCCACAGCTTTCCCCCTTCGTCTTGGCATAGCAATAATTGCGCTGGTCGCTGTCGCGAATGCTACCGCAGCTCTCGCCCTTGGTTTCCGCATAGCAGGTATTACGCAGGTCACTGTCGTTGATAGAGCCACAGCTTTCCCCGTTCGTCTTGGCATAGCAATAATTGCGTTGATCGCTGTCGCTGATGCTGCCGCAACCAGCATAAGCGTATCCACTTAACATCATTAACACTGCAATGATGACTTTCATCTTCCTCTCCATTGATTGCCAGGGCGCGCCTGGCGCTTATTGATCCAAGATCATTTGCGGCAAAAAAGGCTATCATATTGACATCATTCTATGGATAAGTTCCATGATCGAATATGAGGGGCGCAGCTCGCCAACCTGCTTACAGCTGCCGCCCACTACTTGGCGATGATCCGTTGGAAAGGCACCGGAAATACCGCCTTTCGCGCCGAACTCGATTGCGACAGGGTGGTGCACAAGGACTTTTCACAGCTGCTCGCCATCCCCCTGCGCGAAGGTTGTGATTTGATGGATAGGGTGGCTTGACGCTTGCGGGCACAGGCTAAGGGGGGAAGGTGGTGGGAATGCAGGAAAAAGATTTGAGAATAATTTAGAGATTGTTCGCCCGCTTCTACGGATAAAAAAACCAAAACCCGACGCAAAGCGTCGGGTTTTTCATTGGGAAATAAATCCTATTGCCGCAGCTCCACGTTATCCAATACCCGATTCGCCAGCAACGAACTCAGCTCAATCAACTGCTGAATCCCAAGCGCCATATGACGCCGCGATCCA
Source organism: Pseudomonas sp. NFACC14 (assembly GCF_900106885.1). NCBI lineage: Bacteria > Pseudomonadati > Pseudomonadota > Gammaproteobacteria > Pseudomonadales > Pseudomonadaceae > Pseudomonas > Pseudomonas sp. NFACC14. Next base: position 10,587 of record NZ_FNOA01000039.1, on the reverse strand, counting down.
TCCAGATCAAACGCCAGATCACTCACCATGGCATCCGCCGAGGCCAGGGTTTCGCTGAGGTTGGCGAGCAAGCATTCGTTATCGAGGCCTTTCACGACGGTGAATAGCTGACCCGGTTTTGGCTCGTCTTGGGATTTATCCGGCTTCGGCAGCAAGTAGTGATCGAGCACGCGTTTGGTGGTTTCGTCTTGCTGCTTAGCTTTGGATTTTGCGGACGTAGAAGTGGAATCTGCTTTTGGCGGATTCGGAGTAATTTTGAACATCGGTGTGACCCTCATAGTAGGCCGCACCATATCGCTACTAAACGAAAGGGTGGCGGCTGTGCGCAAGTTAGTAGACCGGTGATCACACCAAACCCGGCGCGCCCGAGGGCGCCATGCACACAGCCACCATCAAGAACAGGCAGATACCTGACTGATAGAGCTTGTACAACCGAGATGTGAACCGGGCTACTAAACCCGACCACTGATGGGCAGTGGCAGGAAAACAATAGAACCCAGGGACAAGGCGCACAAGCGGGCGGATTCTGGCGTAGTTGTAGGCAAAGGCGCAAGGATTCGTGGGTTGGTGGAGGTGTGTAGGTGGGGGCTGTAGGAGCAGGGTTTGCCGGCGATGCGGGAGACTTGTTTTGGTCTGGAACCGTGTCGATTTCATCGCGAGCGAGCTCGCTCCCACAGGGGTTGGGGGCGGTTGCAGATGCTGTGTTCACCAACACCTGGTGTGGGAGCGGGGGCAGGGGGCCCCTCGCCCTGAACCCGGCCATCGCGTTGTGCCATGTTGATCGTGTTCAGCTTTTTGGGGGCTGCTGCGCAGCCCAGCGGGGATAAATCCCCTCGCCACAAGGGACTTCCTTACCACAAGGAATGGGCATGGCTTAGCGGAGCGGCATGCTCCTGGAGGCGCTATTTGCGCTTCAGCATCTCCGGCAACTGCGCCACCAGTTTCTGGTTATTCAACGGCGCACGAATAAATCCGCGTTGGGTACCGTCCGGCCCAATCACTGCGAGGTTGCCACTGTGATCAACCGTGTAATTGGGCTTGCTGGTATCCGCCGGAATGAACGGAATGCTCACCGCATTCGCCAGTTTCTGCAGGTCTTCAACCGATGAAGCCGTCAGACCAATGAACTGCGGATCAAAGTACCCCAGGTACTGCTTCAACTGCTTGGGCGTGTCGCGGTTCGGGTCGACGCTGACCAGTACGATCTGCAACTTATCCACAGCCTCTTTCGGCAACTCGCTTTTGATCTGGCGCAGTTGGGCGAGGGTGGTGGGGCAGATGTCCGGGCAGAAGGTGTAGCCGAAGAACAGCAGGCTCCATTTATCCTTCAAGCCGTCGACTGCCACCGGCTGGCCGTCCTGGTCGGTCATTTTCACGTCCGGCAGGGTGCGGCTTTGCGGCAGCAGGATGATGCCGGCGTCGATCAGCGCGGTCGGGTCGCCCTGGCCTTTGCCGGACAGCACTTTGTTGATGGTCAGGCCGAGGATCAACGCGATCACGGCCACGAGGATGAAGACGGTTTTCTGGGTTCGAGTCATAGGCTCAACAGTAAGTAATGATCTACAAGCAGGGCGATGAACAGCAGGAACAAGTAGTAGATAGAGTACTTGAACGTATTGATCGCCGCGTGCGGCCGACTGCCACGGTACAACACCACGGCCCATTGCAGGAACCGGGCGCCCAGTACGAGCGCGCAAACAAGATAGAGCATCCCGCTCATATGGATCACGAACGGCATCAGGCTCACCGCCAGCAGCACCAGGGTGTAGAGCAGGATATGGATCTTGGTGTAGTGCTCGCCGTGGGTCACCGGCAGCATCGGGATGTCGGCCTTGGCGTATTCCTCTTTGCGGTGGATGGCCAGGGCCCAGAAATGCGGCGGGGTCCAGGCGAAGATGATCAGTACCAGCAGCAGTGGTTCGGCGCTGATATGCCCGGTGGCCGCCACCCAGCCCAGCAGCGGTGGCGCCGCGCCAGCGAGGCCGCCGATGACGATGTTCTGCGGCGTCGCGCGTTTGAGGAAGCCGGTATAGACCACGGCATAACCCAGCAGTGAGGCGAGGGTCAGCCAGGCTGTCAGTGGGTTGGTGAAGGCCAGCAGCAAGGCTTGGCCGATCACGGCCAGGGCCAGGGCGAAGGTCAGTGCGGCGGCGGGGGAGATCCGCCCTTCGGCCAGTGGCCGTTTGTGGGTGCGGGCCATGACTGCGTCGATGCGCCGGTCCACCACATGGTTGACCGCCGCCGCGCCGCCGGCACACAGGGCGATACCCAGGTTGCCGAAGACCAGCACCGTCCATGGCACGCCGGCGCGGGTGGCGAGGAACATGCCCACCAGCGAGGTGATCAGCATCAGCACCACCACTTTGGGCTTGGTCAGCTCCAGGTAATCGCGCCAGATCGCTTGGCTGTGGCGTTCACCGGTCAAGGTTGCCATGGCATCTCTCCTTTTATTGTCAGGGGGCTGGCGCCGTGTTTATGCGGGTTGAACCGCCAGCGCAGCGGGACTTGATGCTTGACCCGGACCAGGCTGGTACGGGCGTGATAGTTGACCAATACCAGGGTCAGCAGCAACGCGGCGCCTCCGGCGTTGTGGGCGACGGCCACCGGCAGCGGCAGATGGAACAGCACGTTGCTGATGCCCAAGGTGATCTGCGCCGCCAGTGCCGTCAGCACCAGCCCGGCCAGGCGGGTCATGCCGACGGTCTTCAATTGCCAGGCCAGCCCCATCAGCACCACGGTCACCAGCAAGGCGCCGATGCGATGGGTCAGGTGGATGGCGGTGCGGGCGTCGCTGTCCAGTTGCCCGCCCAAGTAGTTGGGGCCGATGTGCTGGGTCAGGTGGAAGCCGTTGGCAAAGTCGGCCGGTGGCAGCCATTGGCCGTGGCAGGTAGGGAAGTCGATACAGGCCACGGCGGCGTAGTTGGAGCTGACCCAGCCGCCGAGGGCGATCTGGCCGATCACCAGCAACAGCCCGGCGGTGGCCCAATGTTGCAGGCGCTTGGGCACGGTCAGCGCCGGCAGCACGCCGGATAATCGCAAGGTCAGCAGGAACAACAGGCTCAACGTCGCGAAGCCGCCCAGCAGATGCCCGGTGACCACCTGCGGCCAGAGTTTCAGGGTCACGGTCCACATGCCGAATGCCGCTTGTGCGAAGACCACCGCCAGCAGGAACAGCGGCAACTTCAATGGCTGGCCCGGGCGGTGGCGGTTCATCCAGGACCGTGCCGCCAACGCGACGATCATCAAGCCCAGGGTCCCGGCGAAGTAGCGATGGACCATCTCGTTCCAGCCCTTGTGGGCTTCCACCGGGGTGTCGGGAAAGTGCAGCTCGGCATGGGCCAGTTGGGCTTCGCTCTTGGGCACGCTGATGAACCCGTAGCAACCGGGCCAATCGGGGCAGCCGAGGCCGGCGTGGGTGAGCCGGGTGTAGGCGCCCAACAGGACGACGATCAGTGCCAGCAGCGTGGCAAACAGCGCGAGGCGAAATCCAGGTTTGGCCATGTCGATGCCCTCATCCGATGTTCGACAGTTTCAGCAAGTGGCGCAGGTCGTTGAGCAGATCCTTGCCCTTGACCCGGGCGTCGTAGCGCAGCACCAGGTTGCTGTGGGGGTCGATGATCCACAGTTGGGCGCCGCCGGAGCCCTGGGCGCCTTTCTGATAGGCCGGCAGGTCCAGTGGGTAGCGTTGCAGTTGCGGGTATTCGCGCTGCAATTGCCCGTCATATTCAGCGTCCAGCGGTTGTGCGATAGCCAAGGCGTGGCTGGCGCGGGAGGCGTCGCGGCCGAGGCCGATCTGCACCTGCCGGGCGAGGTACACCAGTTGCCGGCAATCCACCGAGCATTCCTGTGGCGCCGTGACCAGGATCTGCCAGCGCTGTTCATCGGCCTGCACGCCAATCTCGGCGCGGGTCTGGCCGTTGCCGATCAGTTCGCCGTGGTAGCTGCGGCTGTCGGGCACCCAGAACTGGAACTTGTACATGCCGGTGGCCAGGATCATCGGGCCGATCACCCCCAACAAGATCAGCAGCAATTGCACGCGGCCCTTGCGACGGCTGTGTGCCGTGGGCGCCTCAGACGTGTTGGTTGGATTCATGGTGCTTCCCATGGTGTCTCCCTGCGTTGTGCCATCCGAGATAAAGAAAAAGGCCGAACAGGGCCGCCGCCATGGCGAACCACTGCACGGCATAACCGAGGTGTTTTTCCGGACCCATGGCCACCACCGGCCAATCGGTCCGGTAGGCGCCGGGGCCGCTTTGTTGGCGCAATTCGTAGGCGAAGCCATTGCGGCCCAGTTCGGCCCAGAGCTTGTCCGGCTCGATGGCGGTGACCAGTCGCGGCCAGGGCGCGCCCGTCGGGTCGGCGTGGAGCTGGAACGTCGCGCCCGGTGCGACATAGACCCAGGCCTGGAGGCTGATGGGTGGTTCCGGCGTGTCGAAGACCGGCGGGGTGCGCCGGTCCGGCCAGGGCAGCCAGCCGCGATTGACCAGCAGCCAGAGCCCGGTCCGGTGATCGAGGAACGGTTGCAGCAACTCGACGCCGACCTTGCCGTCGTGTTGGCGGTTATCCAGCAGGATGCTGTGCTCGGTGTCGAACTGGCCCTGCAGCGTGACCGCTCGAAAAGCCGGGTCGGTGGTGTGCGCCAGCTCGGTGCTGTCCATCGGCGGCGCCACGCGGCGCTCTGCGTAAGTGTCCATGAGCACGCGTTTCTGTTCGCCCCGGCTCAATTGCCAGAACCCCAGGCACACCATCACCGGCACCAGCACGGCCACCACCAGAGACGGCACGATGCCTGGCCGGAAACCTTTCATGGTGCCGTCCGAAAGCCATCGAACGGGATAGCTATACTCACGTGCATCGCGTCCCCCCGGAGTGTTCCTGATGCTAAAAGCCGCCATCGTCCTGATGCTGATTGCCACGATTGCCAGCCTGTTCAGCGGCCTGTTTTTTCTAGTCAAGGACGACAGCGATTCCAATCGCCTGGTCATCGCCCTGGCGATTCGGGTCAGCCTGGCCGCCGTCACCGTCGGCCTGATCGCCTGGGGTTTCTTCAGCGGCCAGTTGGTGTCCCACGCTCCCTGGTAAAGAGCCGCCTTGGTAACGTCTGCCTCAGAGCACGTAGACGAAGATGAACAAGCCGATCCACACCACATCGACGAAGTGCCAGTACCAGCTCGCCGCCTCGAAGCCGAACTGGTGCTCGTTGTCGAAGTGCCCGCGCAGGATGCGCATCAGCATCACGAACAAAATGATCGTGCCGATGGTGACGTGGGCGCCGTGAAAGCCCGTGAGCATGAAGAAGGTCGCGCCGTAGACGCCGGAGCCCAGGGTCAGGCCCAGCTCTTTATAAGCGTGGATGTATTCCTCGGCCTGGAAGCCCAGGAAGGCGCAACCCAGCAGCACGGTGATCGCCAGCCAGAGTTTCAGCGCGCCGCGATGGCCTTTTTTCAAGGCATGGTGGGCGATGGTGACGGTGACGCTGGAGCTGACCAGCAGGATGGTGTTGAGCAGCGGCAAGCCCCAGGGGCTGATGACCTCCTTGGGCGCCGGGAAGAGTTTCGGGTCGGGGTTGTGCAGCAACGGCCAGGCGAACTCGAAGGTCGGCCAGAGCATATGGGAAATGCCCTTGGGACCTTCGCCGGCCAGACCTGGCGCGGAAATCGTGCGCACATAAAACAGTGCGCCGAAGAACGCGATAAAGAACATCACCTCGGAAAAGATGAACCAGCTCATGCCCCAGCGGAACGAGCGGTCGAGCTGGGCGCTGTACAGCCCGGCGCGGCTTTCCTTGATCACCGCGCCGAACCAGCCGAACAGCATGTAGGCCACCAGCAGGCCGCCGACGAAAAAGATCAGCGGGCCGTGGGATTCGGGCCGGGCGGCTTTCAGGTCATTGAACCAGGTCGCCAGGCCGTACACCGTGACGAACATCCCGACCGTGGCGATGATCGGCCATTTGCTCTGGGCCGGAACGTAATAGTGTTCGTGAGTTGCCATTTATTGTTCTCCTTATCGGGCACGCTATCGGTCAGTGTTTACAGCCACCGGTGGATGACGAGCGGTGATATCGAACAGCGTGTAGGACAGCGTCAGGTGCTTCACTTCCTTGGGCATGTCCCGGTCGACGATGAAGCGCATGGGCATTTCGATGCGTTCGCCGGGTTGCAGCACTTGCTGGGTAAAACAAAAACATTCGGTCTTGTGGAAATACGCCGCCGCGGTGCTCGGCGCGATGCTCGGCACCGCCTGGGCACTCATCGGCCGGTCGGTGGGGTTGTGGGCGACAAACACCATTTCGTTCACCGCCCCCGGCTGGACCACCAACTGATCGCCCTTGGGGTAGAAGTCCCAAGGCATGTCCACCGAATTGGTCGACAGGAACTGCACGCGAACCTGGCGTGATTCGTCGACGGTCTGCTCGCCTTCGTACTGCCCGGCGGTCTTGCCGTTGATGCCGAACGCCTTGCACATCACGTCGTAGATCGGCACCAGGGCAAACCCGAAGACGAACATGGCCACCACCACCAGCAACAGGCGGGTGACCAGTTTTTTCATCGAAATCGAATCAGCCATGATTTCCAGTCCCTACCAGGAACCCTGTGGGAGCGAGCTTGCTCGCGATAGCGGTGTGTCTGACACACCGAGTCGCCGCCATCGCGAGCAAGCTCGCTCCCACATAAGGCCCCGGTGTCATCTATTTCACTTCCGGCGGCGTGGTAAAGGTGTGATACGGCGCCGGCGACGGCACGCTCCACTCCAGTCCTTCGGCACCGTCCCAAGGCTTGGCCGGTGCGGGTGGGCCGCCGCGGATGGTCTTGATCACGATGAACAGGAAGAAGATCTGCGTGGTGCCGAACATGAACGCGCCGATGGACGAGACCATGTTGAAGTCGGCGAACTGCAGGTTGTAGTCGGGAATCCGCCGCGGCATGCCCGCAAGGCCGACGAAGTGCATCGGGAAGAACGCCATGTTCATGCCGATGAAGGACAGCCAGAAGTGCAGCTTGCCGAGGGTTTCGTCGTACATGTGGCCGGTCCATTTCGGCAGCCAGTAGTAGGCCGAGGCGAAGATCCCGAAGATCGCGCCGGGCACCAGCACATAGTGGAAGTGCGCGACCACGAAGTAGGTGTCCTGGTACTGGAAGTCCGCCGGGGCGATGGCCAGCATCAGCCCGGAGAAACCACCGATGGAAAACAGGATCACGAACGCCACGGCAAACAGCATCGGCGTCTCGAAGGTCAGTGAGCCTTGCCACATGGTGCTCGCCCAGTTGAACACCTTCACCCCGGTGGGCACGGCGATCAGCAGGGTGGCGTACATGAAGAACAGCTCGCCCACCAGCGGAATGCCGACCACGAACATGTGGTGCGCCCAGACGATGAACGACAGGAACGCGATGGCGGCCGTGGCGTAGACCATCGAGGTGTAGCCGAACAACGGCTTGCGCGAGAACGCCGGGATGATCGAGCTGACGGCACCGAAGGCCGGCAGGATCATGATGTACACCTCGGGGTGGCCGAAGAACCAGAACACGTGCTGGAACAGCACCGGGTCACCGCCACCGGCGGCACTGAAGAAGCTGGTGCCGAAGTGGATGTCCATCAGCATCATCGTCACGCAGCCGGCCAGCACCGGCATCACCGCGATCAGCAGGAACGCGGTGATCAGCCAGGTCCAGACGAACAGCGGCATTTTCATCAGGGTCATGCCGGGGGCGCGCAGGTTGAGGATGGTGGCGATCACGTTGATCGCGCCCATGATCGAGCTGATGCCCATCAGGTGGATGGCGAAGATGAAGAACGTCACGCTTTCCGGCGCGTAGGTGGTGGACAGTGGCGCGTAGAAGGTCCAGCCGAAGTTCGGCCCGCCGCCCGGGGTGAACAGCGTCGAGACCAGCAACAGGAACGCCGCCGGCAACAGCCAGAAGCTGAAGTTGTTCATGCGCGGCAGGGCCATGTCCGGCGCGCCGATCATCAGCGGGATCATCCAGTTGGCGAGGCCGACGAAGGCTGGCATCACCGCGCCGAAGACCATCACCAGGCCATGCATGGTGGTCATCTGGTTGAAGAACGCCGGCTCCACGATCTGCAGGCCCGGCTGGAACAGCTCGGCGCGGATCACCATGGCGAACGAGCCGCCCAGCAGGAACATGGAGAAGGCGAACCACAAGTACAGCGTGCCGATATCCTTGTGGTTGGTGGTCAGTACCCAGCGCATCAGGCCCTTGGCGGGGCCGTGGGCGTGGTCGGCACCGGCATGACCGTGGTCATCGATCACAGCACTCATGTCCTGTCTCCTTCGAACGAGTGGGCTGGACGGTGCGGGGCGGCAAGCCCCGACCGGTTACGGGAACACACGTCAGGCCGGCTCATTTGCTTTCCGCCTGTTTGAGTTCCAGCACTTCTTTTGGCGTAACCATGTCGCCCTTGTTGTTGCCCCAGGCGTTACGTTCATAGGTCACGACCGCGGCGATATCGACTTCCGACAATTGTTTGCCGAACGCGGCCATGGCGGTGCCCGGCTTGCCGTGGAAGACAATGCTCAGGTGATCGGCCTTGGGCCCGGTGGCGATTTTCGAGCCCTTGAGCGCCGGGAACATCGGCGGCAGGCCCTGGCCTTCGGCCTGGTGACAGGCCACGCAGGTGGTGTGGTAGATCTTGTCGCCACGTTCCTTGAGTTCTTCGAGCGTCCATTCCTTGCTGGTCAGCTCTTTAAGCTGCGCGGCTTCGGCCTTGCGTTCGCCCAGCCATTTCTCATAGTCGGGCTTGCTCTTGACCTCCACCACGATCGGCATGAAACCGTGGTCCTTGCCACACAGCTCGGCGCACTGGCCGCGGTACAGGCCGGGCTTGTCGACACGGGTCCAGGCTTCGTTGACGAACCCGGGGATCGCATCGCGCTTGACCGCGAAGGCCGGCACCCACCAGGAGTGGATCACGTCGGCGGAGGTCACCAGAAAGCGCACCTTGGCATCGACCGGCAGCACCAGCGGCTTGTCGACCTCCAGCAGGTAGTGCTCGCCCTTGGCGCTCTGGTTATGGATCTGTTCGGCGGGGGTGGCCAGGTTGCTGAAGAACTCGACGTCCTGGCCCAGGTACTTGTAGTGCCATTTCCACTGATAGCCAGTGATCTGGATATCGATGTCCGACTCGCTGGAGTCGTACATCTTGATCAGGGTGGCGGTGGCGGGAATCGCCATCAGCACCAGGATCACGAAGGGCACGATGGTCCAGAGGATTTCGACGCGAGTGTTTTCGTGGAAGTGCGCGGCATTCTGGCCGGTCGAGCGGCGGTGCATCATCATCGACCAGAACATGGCACCGAAGACGATGATGCCGATGACCACACAGATCCAGAAGATGGTCATGTGCAGGTCGAACACTGCGTTGCTGATCTGTGTGGCTCCAGGCGCCATATTCACAGTCCAGGCCGCTTGTGCCTGGCTGAAAATCGACCACAACAGGAGGCCCATCCATACGTGTGGATGTCGCGTCATTGCGGGTTCCCCTTATCGTTCTTGTTATCCCGTAGGCGTAACGCCTGCGGCAAGGGATCGGCTACTTCAGACTACCAACTTGAACCGCCGCGCCTTGCTGCACATGCAATCGGGTGTCATCAGCTAACTCCATTCCAACCCGAGTATAGACAGCACCTGCAACCTCGCAACGCGATGGCGTAAATCGTTTGAAACAGCCGGGGCTTGCGCTAGAGCCCACGAATGGAGAAGGATGCGAGCCTGAGTGATGGCAAACCGATATAACTGCGACGCAGCAAGGATGAGGCGGTTATGAAAAATAGGTCTTAGGAGTGTTTTTGGGCCAGCTAAGTTATGTCTTCCCTATTTCTTTGCCTTTGTTTCCTGGAGTTGTCATGAACACCGCCGCATTGCGCGAGCAGATCCAAAAAGCCCAACAACACGAAGCCGAGACCGGCCAGTTGACCCGTCAGTTGACGGCCCAACTGCCGAACCTGCACCGAGCCATTCAATTGCCGGACGCGAACGCCAACGACGTCCTGGCGCGTTTTGTCGCCGCCTACATTGATGAAGTCCCCGACCTGCTGGATGCAGCCAATGATGTCGCCAGGGAGGCGGGTATCGAGTCGCAGATCAAACCGGTACTGAAGATTGCCGAACAGTACTTCCTCCAGCCGCCGACCATCATGGCCGGGCATGTCGGGCTCGACAGCCTCCTGGACGAAGCCTACCTGGCGCATCGGTTCGTCGAAGAGGTCAACGACCTGTACATCAAGCATTTCGGCCAGCCATTGATCCCCTTGGACATGACGGTCGCCAATCTGATCGCCCACCAGTTGATCGGTGAGGCATTTGCCAACCAACTCGATGAAGTGGTCCATCACGCGTTCGATGAGATGCTCAACGACGAGACGTTTGCATTGGAGTCGGTAGAAACCTACCGCGAGAAGCTCAGCAGCCCGGAAACCGGCGCGGCCTGGAAGCGCTGGCCGTGCATGTCCCGTCGTCTGGGCGTGGGGCTGGAGCTGGATCAGCCGGCGGCTTGATCCATCAGGACAACTTAAACCCTGTGTGGGAGCGAGCTCGCTCGCGATGGCATTGCATCAGCAACATC
>NZ_FNOA01000033.1:0-50401 GCF_900106885.1 Pseudomonas sp. NFACC14 | reverse complement strand
AATCTGTTGACTAGCAGTCTGACTCCACAAGCACCCACACGAATTGCTTGATTCAGTTGTTAAAGAGCGGTTGGCTGAGCCTTTCATCTCAACCGAGGCGCGCATTCTACAGCGCCCCGTGTATCTGTCAAGCGGTTATTTTCAGAAGTTTTCAAAGTTTCCTTTTCAACTTCAACCACTTGCGCTTCCGATCTCTCGTTAGCGGGAGGCGAATTCTACAGCGTTACTCGCTGCTGTCAACACCTCTTTTTCACCGCTTTCGACCGAGAGGATCGAACCGCATATAGAGCCAAACAACACTGCTCTATCTGCGCCTTCCAGGCTTCGATGAACTGAAGCCCTGCATCTTCGAAACCTACTTAACTCGTTGAATTTCAAGGAGTTTTACGTTTCGACTGCGCCGGAAGTGGGGCGAATTATAGACTTCCAGAATCTGCCGTCAACAGCTTTTTTCATAATTCTGTCACATCGATCAAAAAGCCCCACAAACATGGAGGCCGGCGCCTGACGGCGCCGGCCTCTTCTCTGACCGATTACAAGCTGGGGAATGCGAACTGTGAAGCCTCATGGCTGGCACGCTGCGGCCAGCGCTGGGTGATCGCCTTGCGACGGGTATAGAAACGCACGCCGTCCGGGCCATAGGCGTGCAGGTCGCCGAATAGCGAACGCTTCCAACCGCCAAAGCTGTGATAGGCCACAGGCACCGGCAACGGAACGTTGACGCCCACCATGCCGACCTCGATCTCGTCGCAGAACAACCGCGCCGCCTCGCCATCGCGGGTGAAGATGCAGGTGCCGTTGCCATACTCGTGATCATTGATCAGTTGCATCGCCTCTTCCAGGCTGTTGACCCGGACGATGCACAGCACCGGCCCAAAGATCTCTTCCTTATAGATGCGCATCTCGGGGGTCACACGATCGAACAGGCAGCCACCCAGGAAGAAGCCCTCCTCGTGCCCAGCCACACTCAAGCCGCGACCATCGACAATCAGCGAAGCACCCGCCGCCACGCCCTCTTCTATATAGCCACTGACCTTGTCCCGGTGCTGACCGGTCACCAACGGCCCCATGTCCAGCCCGCAAGACGTGCCGGCACCGATCTTCAACGCCTTGATCTGCGGTACCAACTTGGCCACCAGCGCATCCGCCACCTGGTCGCCCACACACACTGCCACCGAAATCGCCATGCAACGCTCGCCACACGAACCGTACGCCGCGCCCATCAACGCGCTGACGGCATTGTCCAGGTCGGCATCCGGCATCAGCACCGCATGGTTCTTCGCCCCGCCCAGTGCCTGGACGCGTTTGCCACGTCGAGTGCCCTCGGCATAGATGTATTCGGCAATCGGCGTCGAACCGACAAAACTCAACGCCTTCACTTCCGGCGCTTCGATCAGCGCGTCCACCGCGGCCTTGTCGCCATGGACCACGCTCAAGACGCCCTTGGGCAAACCGGCTTCCAACAGCAACTGAGCGATCAGCAACGTCGAACTCGGGTCGCGCTCGGACGGCTTGAGAATGAAGCAGTTACCGCAGACGATCGCCAGCGGATACATCCACAGCGGAACCATCGCCGGGAAGTTGAACGGCGTGATGCCTGCCACCACGCCCAAGGGTTGAAAGTCTGACCAGGCGTCGATGTTCGGTCCTACGTTGCGGCTGTATTCGCCTTTCAGGATTTCTGGCGCTGCACAGGCAAACTCGACGTTCTCGATGCCGCGCTTGAGTTCACCGGCCGCGTCTTCCAAGGTCTTGCCGTGTTCTTCGCTGATCAACTGGGCGATACGCGCCTCGTTTTGCTCCAGCAATTGCTTGAAACGGAACATGACCTGCGCACGCTTGGCCGCAGGTGTATTGCGCCAGGCCGGGAAAGCCGCCTTGGCGGCGTCGATAGCCCGCTGGATGGTCGCGCGGTCGGCCAACGGCACCTTATGGATGGCCTGGCCAGTGGACGGGTTGAACACATCGGCGGTGCGAGCGCTGTCGCTCAGCAGTTCGCCATTGATCAAATGCGGGATGAGGCTCATGGGGGACTCCGGAATTATCCACAGGCGCCCGTGACCGGACGCCCGTTATCGAAAGCTATAGAGAAGGACGCATCAGTCGAGCTTGTTCAGCACTTCACCGACTGCATCGAACAGGCGATCCAAGTCCTGCGGCTTACTGTTGAACGTAGGCCCGAATTGCAGGGTGTCGCCGCCGAAGCGCACATAGAACCCGGCTTTCCACAACGCCATGCCGGCCTCGAACGGACGCACGATGGCATCGCCATCGCGCCCGGCGATCTGGATCGCGCCGGCCAGGCCATAGTTACGAATGTCGATGACGTTCTTCACGCCCTTCAAACCGTGCAGTGCATTCTCGAAATGCGGGGCGATCTCGGCCACGCTCTGTACCAGGTTTTCCTTTTGCAGCAGGTCCAGCGCCGCCAGGCCAGCCGCGCAAGCCACCGGGTGCGCCGAGTAGGTGTAGCCGTGGGGGAATTCCACCGCGTACTCAGGCGTCGGCTGGTTCATGAACGTCTGGTAGATCTCGCTGCTGGCAATCACCGCACCCATGGGAATCGCGCCATTGGTGACTTGCTTGGCGATGCACATCAGGTCCGGGGTCACGCCAAAGCTGTCGGCACCGAACATCGAACCGGTGCGACCGAAACCGGTGATCACTTCGTCGAACACCAAGAGAATGCTGTGCTGGTCGCAGATTTCCCGCAGGCGCTTGAGGTACCCCTCTGGCGGCACCAGCACACCGGCCGAGCCAGCCATCGGTTCGACGAACACCGCAGCGATGTTGGACGCATCGTGCAGTTCGATCAGCTTCAGCAGCTCATCGGCCAAGGCGATGCCACCTTCTTTCGGCATGCCACGGGAATAGGCGTTGCTGGCCAGCAAGGTGTGGGGCAAGTGATCGACATCCATCATCGCCTGGCCGAACAACTTGCGGTTGCCGCTGACACCGCCGAGGCTAGTGCCGGCGATGTTTACCCCGTGATAGCCACGGGCACGGCCGATCATTTTGGTCTTGGTCGCCTGCCCCTTGAGGCGCCAGTAGGCGCGGACCATCTTCACCGCGGTATCGGCGCATTCGGAGCCGGAATCGGTGAAGAACACATGATTGAGATTGCCCGGGGTCAGGCTGGTGATTTTTTCCGCCAACTGGAACGACAGCGGATGACCGTACTGGAACCCCGGCGAGTAATCGAGGGTGCCCAGTTGCTTGGCGACCGCTTCCTGGATTTCCTTGCGGGTGTGCCCGGCGCCGCATGTCCACAGCCCCGACAGCGAGTCGTACACCTTGCGCCCCTTGTCATCCACCAACCAGCTGCCTTCGGCGGCGACGATCAGGCGCGGATCGCGCTGGAAATTACGGTTGGCGGTGTAAGGCATCCAGTGGGCATCGAGCTTGAGCTGGCTGGCCAGGGAACCGGCAGCGTGTTCGGGCATGTTCATCGACAAAAACCTCGCAGGTCATAAGCGACAGGGAATCGAAAGCGTTCTTGCAGCTAAGTTGCCACGGCGATAAAGTCGATGAAATGCAACTTTTGTAACCTTCAGTCGGCGGATCACTAAACTATGAGCGCGCGTCGTCCCGATCCACTGGCCCAGGTCAGCGACTTTGATATTCGCCTGCTGCGCATTTTCCGCAGCGTCGTGGAATGTGGTGGGTTTTCCGCCGCGGAAACCGTGCTGGGCATCGGCCGCTCGGCCATCAGCCAGCAGATGAGCGATCTCGAGCAACGCCTCGGGTTGCGTCTGTGCCAACGCGGGCGCGCGGGTTTTTCCCTGACCGAGGAAGGCCGCGAGGTGTATCAGTCGGCGTTGCAGCTTTTGAGCGCACTGGAAAGTTTTCGCACCGAGGTCAACGGCCTGCATCAGCACTTGCGCGGCGAATTGACCATCGGCCTGACCGACAACCTGGTCACCCTGCCCCACATGCGCATCACCCACGCCCTGGCGCAATTGAAAGAGCGCGGGCCCGACGTGCAGATCCAGATTCGCATGATCGCCCCCAACGAAGTCGAGCAAGGCGTACTCGACGGGCGCTTGCATGTCGGCGTGGTCCCCCAGGCCAGTGCCCTGTCCGGGCTGGAATATCAACCGCTGTACAGTGAGCGGTCGCTGCTGTACTGCGCGGTCGGGCATCCGCTGTTTTATGTCGATGACCAACAGCTTGAAGACGCTCGCCTCAATAGCCAGGACGCCATCGCCCCCACGTTCCGCCTGCCGGCCGAGATCCAGGCCCACTATCAGGCGCTCAATTGCACCGCGAGTGCATCGGACCGTGAAGGCATGGCGTTCCTGATTCTCACCGGGCGCTACATCGGTTACCTGCCTGATCACTACGCCAACCTCTGGGTCCAGCAAGGTCGGTTGCGGCCCTTGAAACCCGCGGCACGGTTCTATGACCTGAGCCTGGCGTCGGTTACGCGCAAGGGTCGCCGGCCTCATCTGGTGCTGGAGAGTTTCCTCGAGAGCCTGGCGGCAACCCGCTGATCCCATTTGCCCCTTGTGGGAGCGAGCTTGCTCGCGATAGCGATAGCGATAGCGATAGCGATAGCGATAGCGATAGCGATAGCGATAGGTCATCCACATCACCATTGACTGACTAACCGCTATCGCGAGCAAGCTCGCTCCCACATTGGTCGAGGTTGGCCTGGTCATCGGCGGAGGTCTTTTTAGTGTGATGACACTTGTCGGATTGATGCCGGTGCGCTATCAACGCATTTGCTTGCCCACAGACCCAGCCCGGAAACGCCCATGACCTTTGAAGTCCCAGCCCACAGTGGCAAGCCCACCAGTCGCATTCGTCAAAAGAACGAAGAGACGATCCTCAAGGCTGCCGAAGATGAATTCGCCCGCCACGGGTTCAAAGGCACCAGCATGAATGCCATCGCCCTCAAGGCCGGGCTGCCCAAGGCGAACCTGCATTATTACTTCACCAATAAACTCGGCTTGTACGTGGCGGTGCTGAGCAACATCATCGAATTGTGGGACAGCACCTTCAATACCCTCACCGCCGAGGATGATCCGGCCGAAGCCTTGACCCGCTATATCCGCGCCAAAATGGAGTTCTCTCGTCGCCAGCCCCAGGCATCGCGGTTGTTTGCCATGGAAGTGATCAGCGGTGGCGAATGCCTGACCGAGTATTTCAACCAGGATTATCGCGCCTGGTTCAATGGTCGGGCGGCCGTGTTCCAGGCCTGGATCGACGCCGGCAAGATGGACCCGATCGATCCGGTGCACCTTATTTTCCTGTTGTGGGGCAGCACCCAGCATTACGCCGACTTCGCCACCCAGATCTGTCGTGTGACCGGTCGCAGCAAGTTGACCAAGCAGGACATGATCGATGCGGGTGACAACCTGATCCGCATCATTCTCAAGGGCTGCGGCCTGACACCCACTCTTTAAGATCGCCATGCCCTTTACCCTTGCCGGTTTTTGCGAGTACCGCGAAGAAATTCGCAAAAGCCGCTTCATCACCTTCGCCGCGCCCATCACAAGCCCCACCGATGCCCAAGCGTTCATCGAGCAGCACAGCGACCTGGATGCCACGCACAATTGCTGGGCCTGGAAACTCGGCGACCAATACCGCAGCAACGACGATGGCGAACCAGGTGGCACCGCCGGGCGGCCGATCCTGGCCGCGATCGAAGCCCAGGCCTGCGATCAAGTCGTGGTGCTGGTGATTCGCTGGTACGGCGGGATTCAACTGGGCACGGGTGGGCTCGCCCGGGCTTACGGCGGCGGTGCGAACAAATGCCTGCAAAACGCCGAAAAAATCGAACTGATCAGCCGTGTGCCGCTGCACTGTAGCTGCGGGTTCGCCGAACTGCCCCTGGTGAAACTGCGCGTCGCCGAGTGCGGCGGGTTGGTGAACGAAGAACGCTTCACCGCCAATGGCGTAGACCTGCAATTGGCCGTGGGTGAAGCTCACATCGAAACCTTGCAAGCGCAACTGGCCGGCCTGAGCCGTGGACGGATCCTGTTGGAGCGTTGAGTTCGCAGGCTTGCAACCTTTCAGGGCATCGCGCAATCGTTCAATTTGCCCACATCCACTGTGCACCCAACTGTGGATAACCTGAGCACATTCCTCTGTAACCCTTCTGTCATGCGGGTTTCAGAGGGTTGCTCATTTTTCGTCCAAAGTCCTGCCCAATCGACAAATCCATCTGCAAAACAAATGCTTGCAGGGGTTTATCACCTTTAGAAGAAAGCCACGCAGTGCTTATGCCCGAGTCTCCAGCTTGCGCACAATAACTGTGGAGCAACCTGTGGATAACCCGTTCATGGCTCCTCCCGCCCCAAGAAGATCACGGCTCGCGGTCGCTTGTTCAATTTTTAACCACCCATTT
Organism: Pseudomonas sp. NFACC14; assembly: GCF_900106885.1. NCBI lineage: Bacteria > Pseudomonadati > Pseudomonadota > Gammaproteobacteria > Pseudomonadales > Pseudomonadaceae > Pseudomonas > Pseudomonas sp. NFACC14. The sequence goes on along the minus strand of NZ_FNOA01000033.1, from coordinate 44,049 downwards.
CAGGGCAAACCGATGCCTGCATAAAACATGCGCGCTCCAACCCGGTGCAGATTTTCCTGTTGCAGCTATCCAGGCCATACGCAGAGGGCCTTGGCAGCGGGGCCAAGGCATTTTCCTGACCTCATGGCCAGGAAATTGCTTTATCCACAGGCATTCCTGTCCATCGGCCCGAGCCTGTCATGTCCAACCCCGACTCCATCGCGCGCCTGCAACTGCGCAAGATCAGCAAACGCTACCCCGGTTGCCTGGCCAACGACGCCATCGACCTGAGCATCCAGCCCGGAGAAATCCACGCCCTGCTCGGCGAAAACGGTGCGGGCAAAAGCACTCTGATGAAGATCATCTACGGCGTCACCCCTGCCGATTCGGGTGAAGTGATCTGGCAAGGCCAGCGCGTCAACCTGCGTAACCCGGCCCAGGCTCGCAGCTTGGGCATCGGCATGGTGTTCCAGCATTTCTCGCTGTTCGAAACCCTCACCGTTGCGCAGAACATCGCCTTGGCAATGGGCGCGACAGCCGGTTCGCCAGCACAGCTGGAACCCCGGATTCGCGAAGTGTCCCGGCGCTACGGCATGGCGCTGGAACCGCAGCGGCTGGTTCACAGCCTGTCGATCGGCGAGCGCCAACGGGTGGAGATCATTCGCTGCCTGATGCAGGACATTCGGCTGTTGATTCTTGATGAGCCGACCTCGGTGCTCACGCCCGTGGAAGCCGAAGAGTTGTTCGTGACCCTGCGCCGCCTGGCGAGCGAGGGCTGCAGCATTTTGTTTATCAGCCACAAGCTCGGAGAGGTGCGAGCCTTGTGCCACAGCGCCACGGTACTGCGAGGCGGGCGGGTTTCGGGGCATTGCACCCCGGCGCACTGCTCGGACCGGGAGTTGGCACAACTGATGGTCGGCGAAGCGGCCGGGCTGATCACGGACTACCCCAAGGTCAGCGCAGACAAAGCCTTCCTGCAAATCAACCAGCTGTCCTGGCACAACCCGGACCCGTTCGGCTGCTCGTTGAGGGGCATTGACCTGGAGGTCTGCAGCGGCGAAATCGTCGGCATCGCCGGGGTGGCGGGCAACGGCCAGGACGAATGGCTGGCGTTGCTCAGCGGAGAAACGCAACTTCCCCGCCAGCAAGGCGAAACGATCCGATTCGCCGGTCAACCCGTCGCGCACCTGCGCCCCGATGCCCGTCGTCGACTCGGCCTGGCATTTGTCCCCGCCGAACGCCTGGGCCACGGCGCCGTGCCGCAATTGAGCCTGGCGGATAACGCCTTGCTCAGCGCGTTCCAACAGGGCCTGGTCAGTCATGGGCTGATTCGACGCCGCCAGGTCAAACACCTGGCCGAGGAAATCATCCGTCGCTTCGGTGTGAAGACACCTGACACCCGAACCCCGGCACGCAGCCTTTCGGGGGGCAACTTGCAGAAATTCATTCTTGGCCGGGAAATTCTCCAACAGCCAAAACTGCTGGTGGCCGCGCACCCGACCTGGGGCGTGGACGTCGGGGCGGCGGCGACCATCCATCGTGCCCTGATCGCCCTGCGCGATGCGGGCGCGGCCATTCTGGTGATCTCCGAAGACCTCGACGAACTGTTCCAGATCAGCGACCGCCTCGGCGCCTTGTGCGGCGGGCGCCTGTCGGCCTTGCGCCCCACGGGCGAGACCCGGCTCAGCGACGTCGGCGGCTGGATGGCCGGCCAGTTCGACGCCCCTCAACCCTCTGCCCCCGCGCCGGTATAACGGAGTTTCACATGCTGCTTTCTCTCGAACCCCGCGGCCAGCAATCGCGCCTGATGCTCTGGTGCTCGCCGCTGCTGGCCGCCGTATTGACCCTGGGCTGCGGCTCGCTGCTGTTCATCACCCTGGGGCATGACCCGTTGCAAACGCTGTACACCCTGTTGATCGCCCCGATCAGCGACCTGTACGGCGTGTCCGAGTGGCTGGTCAAGACCTTGCCGATCCTGCTCTGCGCCCTCGGTCTGGCCGTGGCCTATCAGGCGCGGATCTGGAACATCGGCGCCGAAGGCCAGCTGCTGCTGGGCGCCCTGGCCGGCAGTGCCTTGGCGGTGAACATCATCGACGTGCAAAGCCGCTGGGCATTGGTGCTGATCCTGCTGACCGGCACCCTGGCAGGGGCGGCTTGGGCCGGACTCACGGCGTGGCTGCGCACGCGTTTCAATGCCAACGAAATCCTGACCAGCATCATGCTCAATTACATCGCCCTGAACCTGCTGCTGTTTTGCGTTCACGGGCCGTTGAAAGACCCGGCGGGTTTCAACTTCCCGGAGTCGGCGATGTTCGGCGAGGCCAGTCGCCTGCCATTGCTGCTGGAGGATGGCCGGGTCCATGCCGGGCTGTACTTCGCCCTGCTGGCGTTGGTGGCGGTGTGGGTTTTGCTGCAGAAAAGCTTCGTCGGTTTTCAGATCAAGGTGCTGGGCCTCGACGCCCGCGCCGCCGGTTTCGCCGGTTTTCGCCAGAAGCCGCTGGTGTGGCTGGCGCTGTTGATCAGCGGTGCGCTGGCCGGGCTGGCCGGCGTCTGCGAAGTGACCGGGCCGATCGGCCAACTGGTGCCACAGGTGTCGCCGGGCTACGGCTATGCGGCGATTACCGTGGCATTCCTGGGACGGCTCAATCCCATCGGCATTCTGTTTGCCAGCCTGTTGATGGCGTTGCTGTACATCGGCGGCGAGAGCGCGCAGATGTCGTTGAACCTGCCCCAGGCGATCACCCAGTTGTTCCAGGGGATGATGCTGTTTTTCCTGTTGGCCTGCGACGTGCTGATCCTCTACCGGCCACGCCTGAACCTGCGCTGGACCCGGCGCGCCCGAACCACTGCGGTACAGGCAGGAGCCCTGTGATGGATATCGACCTGTTGAGCAATATTTTCTACGCCATGGTCCGCTGCGGCACGCCACTGCTGCTGGTGGCCCTGGGTGAATTGGTCTGCGAAAAAAGCGGCGTCCTCAACCTGGGCCAGGAAGGCATGATGCTGTTCGGCGCGGTGATCGGTTTTATCGTCGCGTTCAACAGTGGCAACCTCTGGCTCGGCGTGCTGCTGGCGATGGCCGCCGGGATGCTGTTGTCGGCATTGTTCGCGCTGGTGGCACTGGTGTTCAACGCCAATCAGGTGGCCACCGGGCTGGCGCTGACGATTTTCGGGGTGGGCCTGTCGAGTTTTGTCGGCGCGACCTGGGTCGGCAAACCGCTGGCGGGATTCGAGCCGCTGGCCATTCCCTACCTGAGTGACATCCCCTTGATCGGGCGGATGCTGTTTGCCCAGGACTTGCTGGTTTACCTGTCCTTCGCGCTGTTTGCCCTGGTGGCGTGGGTGCTGATGAAAAGCCGCACCGGATTGATCATCCAGGCCGTCGGCGAGAACCCCGATGCCGCCAGCGCCATGGGCCTGCCGGTGTTGCGGGTGCGGACCCTGGCGGTATTGTTTGGCGGCGCCATGGCCGGGTTGGCCGGCGCCTATCTGTCGTTGGCCTACACGCCGATGTGGGCCGAGAACATGAGCGCCGGCCGTGGCTGGATCGCTCTGGCCCTGGTGGTGTTCGCCAGTTGGCGAGTGTGGCGCCTGCTGCTGGGTGCCTACCTGTTCGGCCTCGCCAGCATCCTGCACCTGGTGGCCCAGGGCTTGGGGCTGGCGATTCCATCGAGTCTGCTGGCGATGCTGCCCTACGCCGCGACCATCATAGTGCTGGTGCTGCTGTCCCGGGATGCCGTACGCACCCGGTTGTATGCGCCGGTGTCACTGGGGCAGCCTTGGCAGGCGGGGCATTGAGATAGACCGCGGCGCACCTATCGCGAGCAAGCTCGCTCCCACACCAGACCAGGTGAACACTGAGTTCAGGCTTGACTCAGGCCCCCTGTGGGAGCGAGCTCGCTCGCGATGAGGCCCGAACAGGCAACACCTGAACCACCCCCCACACCACCTCCAAAAACAGGAAAACCCACAACACCGCACTGGCCCCATGAAGCAGCGCATACAGCTGCCAGGCCGCAAACAGAAACCGCCCCACCGCGTCATACCGTCCGTACAGCGGTTGCGGATCACGAATCCGCAGCACTGCCCACACGCAGACAATCGAGCCCAGCAAATTCACCATCAGCAGATGCGCCGGCGCAAACGGCGGCAGTTCTCCAGGCAGGTCAAATAGCTGAGTCAGGCTCGTCAACACACCATGCAACGCCGCAAAGCTCCACGGCGTGGCCAGCACGGCCGACACGATAAGGTCGTACCAGGCGCTGCCGCGCACCACCTGGCGATATTGCATCGAAGTCCACATACACGTTGCTCCAGATAATTGGGGAGCGAAAAGGCTAAAGCCTGGGGTATGCTCCAAGGTCAAGCCCTCCGGAGTCGTCCATGCGTATCGGTGAATTAGCCCAAGCCTGCGCCGTCAGTCGAGACACCCTGCGCTTCTATGAACAGCGGGGCCTGATCGCGGCAACGCGCAGTGCCAATGGCTATCGCGACTACCCCGCCGATGTGGTCCAACTGGTGCTCTATATCAAGACCGCCCAGCGCCTGGGCTTTACCCTGGGCGAGATCGGCGCCAGCGTCGCCGCCCTGTGGAACGCCCCCGACCCCGACTGCGCGGTGACGCAATTGCTGCAAGACAAACTGAACCTGATCGAAACCCGCATGACCGAACTCGACGCGTTGCGTCACGAGCTGAAACAACGGCTCGGGCAACGTTGTCCATTAAACCCATGACCTTTTTCTTTCAAGGATGCCCCTCATGACTTCGGCAAGAAACGCATTGATCATCGGCGCCTCCCGGGGCCTGGGCCTCGGTCTGGTGAAGACGCTGCTCAGCGATGGCTGGAACGTGACCGCCACCGTGCGCAACCCGCAGAACGCAGAAGCTTTGAAGGCGCTGGGCCCGCTGCGCATCGAAAAACTCGACATGGACGATCAGCAAGCCGTCATCGCCCTGAGCCAGCAGCTCAAGGACGAGACCTTCGACCTGCTGTTCGTCAATGCCGGTGTCAAAGGCCCGGACAACCAGAACCCAGGCGGCGCGACGCTGGCGGAAGTCGGCCAGTTGTTCTTCACCAACGCCGTGGCGCCGATCAACCTGGCCCAGCGCTTCGTCAGCCAGATCCGCGACGGCAGCGGCGTGCTGGCGTTCATGAGTTCGGTGCTGGGCAGCGTGACCATGCCCGACGCGCCGGAACTGGCGCTGTACAAGGCCAGCAAGGCGGCGCTCAATTCCATGACCAACAGCTTCGTCAGCCAACTGGGCGAGCAGGCATTGACCGTGCTGTCGCTGCACCCGGGCTGGGTCAAGACGGACATGGGCGGTGAAGGCGCGGACATCGATGTCGAGACCAGTACCCGCGGGCTGATCGACCAGGTCAATGCCTTCGCCGGCAAGGGTGGGCATCACTTCGTCAACTACAGGGGCGAAACGATTCCCTGGTAACCCCACCTTTCCTTTGTGGGAGCGAGCTTGCTTGCGATGGCGGCCTTACATCCAACATTGATGTCGACTGATCTACCGCTATCGCGAGCGAGCTCGCTCCCAGAGGGTTCTCGGCCTGACACTGGATCTGCGCCCGGCAACCTGAGTAAACTCCATTCCTCGCCTTTACCGGCGACCCTGGATCAGCAGACAGGGCATCACTGAGCTGGCTAACCTGAACCCACTTTCAGAGGAGCCGGCCATCATGCCTGCGACCCGTACCTGGTTAAAAAATCCCCTCGCCATTTTCACCGCCAACGACCTCGATGCCCGTGGCGGCCTCGTCCTGCAGGACGGTGTGATCGTCGAACTGCTGAGCGCCGGCCAACAACCCGCCCAGCCCTGCGACTACGTCTTCGACGCGCGCGAGCATGTGATCCTGCCGGGGTTAATCAACACTCATCATCACTTTTACCAGACCCTGACTCGCGCCTGGGCGCCGGTGGTGAACCAGCCGTTGTTCCCGTGGCTGAAAACCCTCTATCCGGTATGGGCGCGGCTGACCCCGGAAAAACTCGCCCTGGCAAGCAAAGTGGCCTTGGCCGAGTTGCTGCTGTCGGGCTGCACCACGGCGGCCGACCACCATTACCTGTTTCCCCAGGGCCTGGAACAGGCCATCGACGTGCAAGTGAAAAGTGTCCGTGAACTGGGCATGCGCGCGATGCTGACCCGCGGTTCCATGAGCCTGGGCGAGGCCGACGGAGGCTTGCCGCCGCAGCAGACCGTGCAGCAAGGCGAGGTGATTCTCGCCGACAGCCAGCGCTTGATCGCCGAGTACCACGAGCGCGGCGACGGCGCCCGGATCCAGATTGCCCTGGCGCCCTGCTCGCCGTTTTCGGTCACGCCCGAGATCATGCAGGCCAGCGCCGGGCTGGCGGAGCAACTCGACGTACGCCTGCACACGCACCTGGCCGAGACCCTCGATGAAGAGGACTTTTGCCTGCAACGCTTCGGCCTGCGCACCGTGGATTACCTGGACAGCGTCGGCTGGCTCGGCCCGCGCACCTGGCTGGCCCACGGCATTCATTTCAACCCGGATGAAATCGCTCGTCTCGGCGCCGCCGGCACCGGCATTTGCCATTGCCCCAGTTCCAACATGCGCCTGGCCTCGGGCATCTGCCCGACCCTGGAGCTCACCGCCGCCGGCGCTCCCGTAGGCCTGGGGGTAGACGGTTCGGCGTCCAACGATGCCTCGAACATGATCCTTGAAACCCGCCAGGCGCTGTACATCCAGCGCCTGCGCTATGGCGCTCAAGCGATCACGCCGGAACGCGTACTGGGCTGGGCGACCCGGGGCTCGGCGCAACTGCTGGGGCGCAGCGATATCGGCGAACTGGCCGTGGGCAAGCAGGCCGACCTGGCGCTGTTCAAGCTCGATGAGCTGCGTTTCTCCGGCAGCCACGATCCGATCTCGGCCCTGCTGCTGTGCGGCGCGGACCGGGCGGATCGGGTGATGATCGGTGGGCAATGGCGAGTGATCGACGGGCAGGTCGAGGGACTGGACTTGAAGGGGCTGATTGCCGATCACAGCCAGGCGGCACGGGAATTGATCGCCGGCGCCTGACCCACCCCAAATCCCCTGTGGGAGCGAGCTTGCTCGCGATAGCGCCAGATCAGTCAACACTGATGTTGAATGGCTGGCCGCCATCGCGAGCAAGCTCGCTCCCACAATGGGTGCTGTATCGGGCCTAGAGGCCCAGCAAGGACAACATGATGAAAGTCGCGAACAACACAAAGTGGGTCATGCCTTCGATGGCATTGGTTTCACCATCATTGAGGTTGATCGCGCTGACGATCAGGGTGATGAAGATCATCACCGTCTGCACCGGAGTCATCGCCATCTGGAAGGGCTGGCCGGTGTAGAGGGCCATGGCCTCCATCACCGGTACGGTGAGGATCACGGTGGACAGCGACGCGCCCAACGCGATGTTCACCACCGACTGCATGCGGTTCGCCAGGGCGGCGCGCAGGGCGGTGAGGATTTCCGGTGCGGCGGAGATCGCGGCCACCAGGATCGCCGTGACCACCGGCGGCGCGCCCGAGCCTTCCAGACCCAGGTCGAGGGCCTTGGACATGACTTCGGCCAGGGCGCCGATCACCACCACGCCAAACACCAGGGCACCGATGGAAAACGTCAGGCTGATGGGTTCCGGCTCGTTTTCCACCGGTTCTTTCTTGCGGCGTTTTTCCGGGTAGCTGTAGCTGAAGAAGTAACTGTGGGGCCCGACCTGCATGCGCAGGAACAGGGTGTACAGCACGATCATCGCGCCGATGGTGAAGGCCGAATACATTTTCCAGTTCTGCTGGGGAATGAACTCCGGCACCACCATCGACACCCCCATGGCGGTGAGGATCATTACGCTGTAGGTGCGCGCCGAATCGTCGTTGTAGGCCTGCTCGCCATGCTTGATCCCGCCCATCAGCGCCGCCAGCCCGAGGATGCCGTTGATGTCCAGCATCACCGCCGAGTAGATCGTGTCCCGCACCAGTGTCGACGACGCTTCGTTACTCATCATGATCGCCAGGATCACCACCTCCACCAGCACCGCCGACAGGGTCAGGATCATCGTGCCGTAGGGGTCACCGACTTTTTCCGCCAGCAGTTCGGCGTGATGGGCCACGCGCATGGAGGCGGCGACGATGAAACCGATCAGCACCAGGCCGCCGACCAACGCGACCAGCTGCCCGTTGCCCAATAGCCAATGTTCCAGTGGGTAGGCGATGAACGCGGCGATCAGCGCCAGCAACAGCAGTTTTTCTTGCTTGAGCAAAGTGAGCATCGCGGGCCTGTCAGCGTGGGCGGGTCATGAGCTACAGACTGTAGGGGGCGGCGAACGTTTCGTTCGAGTGTGACGCACCAGGGAGTGGCGAGTGGCTGGCAGGTGCACCTTTATCGATCTGGAGGGCCTCATCGCGAGCAAGCTCGCTCCCACAGGTCATGCATGCCTTTGTGGGAGCGAGCTTGCTCGCGATGGCTGCCCCGAAAAGATCGCAGATTTTGTTGTCCTGTTGGTCAGCATTTTGCATTGGTGCTGCACAGCCAACCTCACAACAAAATGGAGTTCGAGTTCATGCACAAACGCCCCTTGAAGAAGTTGCTTTGCGCCGTCGTCGCAGCCGTCGGCCTGGGCGCCGGCCTGAATGCCAGTGCCGCCGACCCGCTGAAGGTCGGCTTCGTCTACATCGGCCCGATCGGCGACCACGGCTGGACCTATCAGCATGAACAAGGGCGCAAGGAACTGGCGGCGAAATTCGGCGACAGGATCACCACCAACTACGTGGAAAACGTGCCGGAGGGGGCCGACGCCGAGCGGGTGATCCGCAACATGGCCAAGGACAAATACGACCTGATCTTCACCACCTCCTTCGGCTACATGAACCCGACGCTGAAAGTCGCCAAGCAGTTCCCCAAGGTGATCTTCGAACACGCCACCGGCTACAAGCAGGACAAGAACCTGGGCACGTACCTGGCTCGTACCTACGAAGGCCGCTACGTCGGCGGTTTCCTCGCGGCCAAGATGACCAAGACCAAGAAGATCGGCTACGTTGCCTCCTTCCCGATCCCGGAAGTCATCCGCGACATCAACGCCATCCAACTGGCCCTGAACAAATACAACCCCGGTACCGAGATCAAGGTGGTGTGGGTCAACTCCTGGTTCGACCCGGGCAAGGAAGCCGACGCCGCCAACGCGCTGATCGACCAGGGCGTGGACGTGGTGTTCCAGCACACCGACAGCCCGGCGCCGATCCAGGCCGCTGAACGACGCGGCGTCTATGCGGTGGGTTACGCTTCGGACATGGCCCACTTCGGGCCCAAGGCGGTGCTGACCTCCATCGTCAACGACTGGGGCCCGCATTACATCCAGGCGACCCAGAGCGTGCTCGACCATGACTGGAAATCCCAGGACTACTGGGGCGGCCTGAAGGAAGGCACGGTGAAACTGCCGATCAGCGATCTGGTGCCGGCAGCGGTCAAGGGCGAAGCCGAGCAGATCATCGCCGACATCGAGAGCGGCGCCTTCCACCCGTTCACCGGCCCGATCAAGGACCAGGCCGGCGTCGAGAAAATCCCCGCGGGCGCGAGCGCCAGCAACGCGGAACTGGCATCGATGAATTACTACGTCGAAGGCATGAAGGCCGAGATTCCCAAATAGTCCACAAACCCAACCCACAATGGGGCTCCTATTTCAAGTCAGGAAAGCCGCATGAACAGCCTGCCCATCATCGACATCAGCCCGCTCTACGGCGATGAGCCCGACGCCTGGCAAGCCGTCGCCGGGCAAATCGACCGCGCCTGCCGCCAGTGGGGCTTTTTCTACATCAAGGGCCACCCCATCAGCCCGGCGCGCATCGCCGAGGTGCTGGACAATGCGCAACGCTTCTTCGCCCTGCCCGTCGAAGAAAAGCTCAAGATCGACATCACCCAGACCCGTCACCATCGCGGCTACGGCGCCGTCGCCACGGAACAACTGGACCCGACCAAGCCCAGCGACCTGAAGGAAACCTTCGACATGGGCCTGCATTTGCCGGCCGATCACCCCGAGGTGATGGCGGAAAAACCCCTGCGCGGCCCCAACCGGCACCCCGACCTGAGCGGTTGGGCAACCCTGATGGAGCAGCATTACCGTGACATGCAGGCGCTTGCGCAAACCCTGCTGCGGGCCATGACCCTGGCCCTGGGCATCGACCGGGACTTTTTCGATACGCGCTTCAACGAGCCGGTGAGCGTGCTGCGCCTGATCCATTACCCACCCCGCGATGCCGCCAGCTGCGCCGAACAGCAAGGGGCTGGAGCTCATACCGATTACGGTTGCATCACCCTGCTCTACCAGGACGCCGCCGGCGGCCTGCAAGTGCGCAACGTCAACGGCCAGTGGATCGACGCGCCGCCTATCGACGGAACCTTCGTGGTCAACCTCGGCGACATGATGGCGCGCTGGAGCAACGACCGTTACCTGTCCACGCCGCATCGGGTGATCAGCCCGCTGGGAGTGGACCGTTATTCGATGCCCTTCTTTGCCGAGCCGCACCCCGACACGCTGATCCAATGCCTGCCCGGTTGCCAGGACGACGCCCACCCGCCAAAGTACCCGACCACCACTTGCGCCGAATTCCTGCTCTCGCGCTTCGCCGACACCTATGCTTACCGACGGGAGCCCCACGCCGTGTAGTGGATCAGCCGGTCAGGTTTTACCCGACAGGGCGGCCAGCCCCCTGTAGAATGCCCGCCATCGCTTCGCTGATGAGAAAAGACCATGTACGACTGGCTGAACGCCCTGCCCAAGGCTGAACTGCACCTGCACCTGGAAGGCTCCCTGGAACCCGAGCTGCTGTTCGCCCTGGCCGAACGCAACAAGATCGCTCTGCCATGGAACGACGTCGACACCCTGCGCAAGGCCTATGCCTTCAATAACCTCCAGGAGTTCCTCGACCTGTATTACCAGGGTGCCGATGTGCTGCGCACCTCCCAGGATTTCTACGACCTGACCTGGGCCTACCTGTTGCGCTGCAAGGCGCAGAACGTGATCCACACCGAACCGTTCTTCGACCCGCAAACCCACACAGACCGTGGCATCCCGTTCGAAGTGGTGCTCAACGGCATCGCCGCCGCCCTCAAGGACGGTGAGCAGCAACTGGGCATCACCAGCGGCCTGATCCTGAGTTTCCTGCGCCACTTGAGTGAAGAACAAGCCGAGAAAACCCTCGACCAGGCGCTGCCGTTCCGCGAGGCCTTCGTGGCCGTGGGCCTGGACAGTTCGGAAATGGGCCATCCACCGAGCAAGTTCCAGCGGGTCTTCGACCGCGCGCGCAACGAAGGCTTCCTGACCGTCGCCCACGCCGGCGAAGAGGGCCCGCCCGAGTACATCTGGGAAGCCCTGGACCTGCTGAAGATCCAGCGCATCGACCATGGTGTGCGGGCCATCGAAGATGAGCGACTGATGCAGCGGATCATCGACGAGCAGATTCCATTGACCGTGTGCCCACTGTCCAACACCAAGCTGTGCGTGTTCGACGACATGTCCCAGCACAACATCCTCGACATGCTCGAACGCGGTGTGAAGGTGACGGTGAACTCCGATGACCCGGCCTACTTCGGCGGCTACGTCACCGAAAACTTCCATGCCCTGCACACCCACCTGGGCATGACCCAGGACCAGGCCAAGCGCCTGGCGCAGAACAGCCTGGATGCGCGGCTGGTAAAACCTTAGTCCAGACAATCAACCCTGTGGGAGCAAGCTCGCTCCCACAGGTTTTTTGATCGCCTACAGATCCACGGTTGGACACGGATCCAATTGTGGGAGCGAGCTTGCTCGCGATGGCGATATATCAGTCGACATCGATGTTGCATGCCAGACCGCTATCGCGAGCAAGCTCGCTCCCACAGGGGGGTGGCGTTTAATCGGCCACCGTACCCTCACTCAACTCTTCCAGCGTCTTGCCCCGGGTTTCCATCCCGAACACCCAGACCACCCCCGCCGCCACGGCGAAGCACAACGCCCCCAGGGCGAATACACCGCCCTGGCCGGTGATGGGAAACACCAGGCCGGTCACCAGGGGGCCGAGCAGCGAACCGATACGCCCCACCGCCGAAGCGAAGCCCGAACCCGTGGCCCGCGCCGAGGTGGGGTACAGCTCCGGCGTGTAGGTGTAGAGTACCGCCCACATGCCGAACAGGAAAAACTGCATCAGCAACCCGGTGCCGATCAACAGGCCGACGTTGCCACCAAACACCGCGCTCTGACCATACAGAAACGCCATCACCCCGCCGCCCAGCAAGGTGATGATGCACACCGGCTTGCGCCCCCAACGCTCCACCAGCCAGGCCGCCATCAGGAAGCCGGGAATCCCGCCCAGGGAAATCAGCACGGTGTAATACACCGACTGGGTCACGGCGAACCCCGACTGCTGCAACAACGCGCTGAGCCAGGACGTCAGGCCATAAAAACCGAGCAAGGCAAAGAACCAGACGCTCCAGATCATCATCGTGCGCTGGCGATACAGCGGTGACCAGATCTGCGCCAGGGCCGAAAAGAAATTGCCCGGTGTGCTCTCGCCCCTCGGCAGGCGAATCGGTTCCGGCAGGTCGCGCCGTCCCAGCGAGGCCCGGACCTTGTCTTCGATTCGCTTGAGCACGGCATCCGCTTCATCGCCCCGTCCGGCCTGCTCCAGCCAGCGCGGCGACTCGGGAATGAAGAAGCGAATCGCCAGGACAAACACCGCCGGCACCGCCAGCACCAGGAAAATGTCGCGCCAGCCGATCACTGGCAGCAGAAAATACGACAGCACCCCCGCCGCCACGAAACCCAGCGGCCAGAAGCCGTCCATCAAGGCGATGTAGCGCCCTCGACGCTTGGCCGGGATCAACTCCGAGAGCATCGACTGGGCAATCGGAAACTCCATGCCCATGCCGATCCCCAGCAGGATACGAAACAGCGTCAAGGTCTCGACGTCCTGCGCGGTGGAGCACAGGTAACTGGCGATGCCCCACAGCACGATGCTCCACTGGAACACCGGCTTGCGCCCGAAACGGTCGGCCAGCATGCCTGACAGCGATGCACCCAACACCATGCCGAAGAAGCTGGAGCTGGCGAGCAGACCGGCCTGGGCGGTGCTCAGGCCGAACTCGGCTTTGATCGAGCCCAGCAGGAACGTCATCATCGCCAGGTCCATGGAGTCGAAGAAAAACGCCAGGGCGATGATGATGAAAATCACCCGGTGATACCCGCTGATGGGTAACCGCTCCAGGCGTTCCGCCGCGCTGTAACTGTGAGTGTCCATGTTGCTGCCCCCCAATCCGAAAAAATTCCCCGGATCGAGTGTGCGCGAACCTTGCTGGCGGCTATTGCTGAATACGACCTGTCGACAGCCCTCAGCGACGCGCCAGGCGAGTTCCCTAGAACGCCATCTCTACGGCATCCTGCCGGGCGAACCGGTGGATTTCCTGCTGGCCCAGCGTCGTCACCTGCAAGGCCCGCGAATCGTTGGGCAAGGTCAGCCAACCCGACTGCATGAACAGTTGCAGCAACGCCGCCCCCAGCGCGCCTCCCAGATGCGGACGACGCTCGCTCCAGTCCGGGCAAGGGCAGGCGACACGGGCGTTGCGATGGGCCAGGGCCTGGATGAACAGGCCACGCTCGGCCAGTTGACTGGCGCCCTTGTGCGTGACGATCACCCGTTGCTCGAACTGCTCGATCCACCCCGCGTCGAGCAGGCGCTGGTAGAGATCGGCCGCCAGGGTTCCCCCCAAGTGATCGTCGCACAGCCTGGCCCGCATCAACGAAGCGGGGGCCGACGGGGCCTTGGTCGGCATGACCCGGCGCTTGAAGACATCCGGAATCTGCCGGGGCGTACTGACCAGGGTCGCGCTGGCCAGCGCTTCGACGGCCGCGCCGATTTCAGGCGCGGCCAGGCGGAAAAACCGCTTGCGCCCCCGGGCTTCGACTTTCAACAGGCCGCCGGCGGACAAGCGTCCCAGGTGCGCGTTGGCCGAGGACGGCGACAAACCGGCGAGCAACGCCAACTCTTCGGCCTGGCGGGCCGTGCCGTCCATCAAGGCCCACATCATTGCGCTGCGCTTGGGGTCAGCCAGCAGCGTGGCGATCTGGCTGATGCAAGGTGCATGTTCCATGTATTCACTCCCTGTTGAATCATTCGTCTACTGCTCTGGCGCAGGCGGTCGTTAGTATAAGCGCGACGATCGAGCTTTCCTGTCCTCCGGAAACCTTTGGAGGCGATTGTTCATGAGGGAAAAGTCTCTATTTGCGCGCGACTAATGGCCTGCCCCCGTCGGGAGTGGAAATCGAGCCGTCAACTCACCGCAGCGAGCCTGGAGCATGTCCCGCAGAAGTTTGATCGGTTTGCTCAATTGCGCCCGGTGGGCACACAGCAGATTGAGGGGCGCGCGTTCGCATCGCAGGTGCGGCAAGAGGATTTTCAAACGCCCGGCCAGCACGTCAGTGGACACATCCAGCCACGATTTATAAGCGATCCCGGCCCCCGCCACCGCCCAGCGGCGCACCACGTCGGCGTCGTCACTGAAACGGTCGCCACTGACGGTGAGGCTCACCTCCCGCTTGCCGTCATGAAAAGCCCAGCGGTCATGGACCCGGCTGCCCAGCATGTACAGCAGGCAGTTGTGTTGGGCCAGTTGTTCCAGTTGATGAGGTTCGCCCCGGCGAGCCAGATAATCCGGCGACGCACACAGCACCCGACGGTTGTCCGGGGCGACAGGCAAGGCCACCAGGCTCGAATCTTCCGGCTCGCCATAACGCAGGGCGATGTCCACCGGCTGCTTGAACAGGTCGGCCATGCGATCGCCCAGCAGCAGTCGCACCGTCAACCCGGAGTGCTCGCGCTGGAACGCATCCAACCAGGGCAGCAGCAGGTTGCGTCCCAGGTCCGACGGCGCGGACAACTGCAACACCCCGCTGACCTGGTCCTGGCCGCTGGTCAACAACCGCCGGCCTTCGTCAAGGCTGCTCAATGCGGCCCGGGCATATTCGAGAAAACCCTCGCCTTCGGCCGTCAGGCGCAAGCTGCGGGTAGAGCGGGCCAGCAGCCGGGCTCCAAGGTGCTGCTCGATCCGTTTCAACGCAGCACTGGCCACCGCCGCCGACAGGTCCATGACCCTGGCCGCGGCCGAAAGACTGCCCAGGTCCGCTGCCCGGACAAACAATTGCAAGTCATCGAAGCGAAGCATCACGCGCCCATTATCAAAAAAGTATTGAAAGAGCCTGTTGTTTTAGCTGGTTTTATCTCGACTATAAATAGCTAAACATGACCTTCATCGAAACTCACCTCACGGAGCCGCTTCATGAAAGCCATTGCCTACTACCACTCGCTACCCATCACCGACCCACAATCGCTCCAGGACATCGAGCTGCCGGAACCAGTCGCCGGCCCCCGGGACCTGCTGGTGGAGGTCAAGGCCATTTCGGTCAACCCGGTGGACACCAAGGTCCGCCAGAACGTCCAGCCCGAAGATGGCGTCGCCAAGGTGCTGGGCTGGGACGTGGCCGGCGTGGTCAAGGCGGTGGGCAGCGAGGTCACGCTGTTCAAGGCCGGGGACAAGGTGTTCTACGCCGGCTCCATCGCCCGGGCCGGTGGCAACAGCGAATTGCACGTAGTGGATGAACGCATTGTCGGCCACATGCCCAAGACCCTCGGTTTCGCCGACGCGGCGGCGCTACCACTGACAGCCATCACCGCCTGGGAATTGTTGTTCGAGCGCCTGAATATCAAGGAAGGCCAGGACAACCAGGGCCAGAGCCTGTTGATCGTCGGCGCCGCCGGCGGCGTGGGGTCGATCCTGACGCAACTGGCCAGCCAACTCACCGGGCTGAAGGTGATTGGCACCGCATCCCGTGCGCAAACCCAGGAATGGGTGCGCAACCTGGGTGCCGACCTGGTGATCGACCACAGCCGTCCCTTGAGCGAAGCATTGAAGGAAGCAGGCCAGCCCCAGGTGACTCACGTCGCCAGCCTGACCCAGACCGACCAGCACCTGGACCAACTGGTCGAAGCCCTCGCCCCCCAGGGCAAACTGGCGCTGATCGACGATCCCAAGGCGCTGGACGTGACCAAGCTCAAGCGCAAGAGCCTGTCGTTGCATTGGGAATTCATGTACACCCGCTCGCTGTTCGAAACGGCTGACATGCTTGAACAACACAAACTGCTCAACCGCGTGGCCGCGCTGATCGACGCCGGTACGCTGAAGACCACGGTGGGCGAGCATTTCGGCACCATCAACGCCGAGAACCTGCGCCGGGCCCACGCCTTGCTGGAAAGCGGCCAGTCCAAGGGCAAAATCGTGCTTGAAGGTTTCTGACCGGACATCAACCCCGCTGAGCTCTGTAGGAGCTGTCGAGCGGAGCGAGGCTGCGATCTTTCCCCTGACACTTGTGTCTCAAGCGAAAGATCAAAAGATCGCAGGCTTCGCCAGCTCCTACAGAACCAGCGGGAACAAACTCCCTCGCCATTATCCGGCGACTAACCGTCAGTCCGAGAATTGACCGTTGTCACAACTCCGATCGTATTCGGGTCTACACTCGAGGCCTTTGCAACGTAATCTTTTCGTGAGGAGGTCAGCAATGAAGATCCTGATAAAAGAAGTGGCAAAAAACCAATGGCAAGTGCGTCTTGACCGGCACGTCGTCACCTTCCGTACCGAGGCCGAAGCCCAGGCTTTCGCCACCACCTTGCAAGCGCGGATCCTCGCGCCCCATCACTTCCCCGAACAGCAGCAGCGCGCGGCCGGCTGAGTCAGCCCTCGCGACTGGCCTGGGCCAATGCCCGGGCATTTTGCAGGCGACGAGTCAGCATCGCCGCGCTCACCACCAACAGCCCGCAAAGGCTGATGACCAGCGCCATTGGCACGGCGGTGCCGTTATGCAGCGCCGCCACCAACGCGGCTGCCCCGGCGGCGACGGAAAACTGCAGGCATCCCAACATCGCCGAAGCACTGCCGGCCCGGGCGCCCTGCCCGTTCATGGCGCAGGCCGAGGCATTGGGCAGGATGCAACCCAGGCTGGCGATGCAGATAAACAGTGGAACCAGCAGCGGCCACAACTGCGCAGGTTGCAATGAACTGACGGCCAGCAGGCTCAGCCCCGCGCCCAGGTAGACCCATACCGCGCGGCTCAGCAGGAACGCCGGGCCGCGCTTGGACAGCAGCCGGGCATTGACCTGGGCGACCAGGATGAAGCCCGCCGCATTGGTGCCGAACAGCCAACCGAAATGTTCGGCCGGTACACCGTAGAGCTTGATGAAGACGAAAGGCGAACCGGCGATGTAGGCAAACATCCCGGCGATAGCGATGCCCCCCGTCAGCGCGTGGCCGAGGTAGACGGCATCGGTCAATAACCGACCATATTGGCGCAACGCCCCCGACAACGGTTGCCGAGGGACATGATCCGGCAGGCTTTCCGGCAGCCACAAGGCCACTGCCGTCGACGCCACTGCGCTGAACACGGTCAGGGCAATGAAAATTGACTGCCAGCCATGCAGGTTCACCAACAACCCGCCGAGCATCGGCGCGAGAATCGGAGCCAGGCCCATCACCAGCATCAACTGCGAAAACACCTTGGCCGAACCCACCGCGTCGCATTTGTCGCTGACTACCGCCCGGGAAATCACCATCCCGGCGCATCCGCCCAGGGCCTGGACGAAGCGGGCACCGATCAGCCATTCGAGGTTCGGCGCATAGGCGCAGGCCAGGGACGCCAGGGTAAACAAGCCGACGCCCGTCAGCAGCGGAATGCGCCGCCCGAAGCGATCCGCCACCGGCCCATAGGCCAGTTGCCCGATGGACAAGCCGAGGAAGTAGGCCGCCAGGGTCAACTGGATATGTTTTTCGTCAGTACCGAAGGCGGTGGCCATCGCCGGAAAGGCGGGCAGGTAGAAGTCGATCGCCAAGGGACCGAAAGCGCTCAAGGCGCCAAGAATCAGAATGGTGCGAAGGTTCATCGGGCGTCCAGCTCAGGCGTCGTTCGACAGCCCGACAGTCTAGCCGTGCCGGGCGCTCTTGAACATTCCGATAGGTCGCTAACGATTAAAAAACTTCAGGCAGGGCTGACTTCATAGCCTTCTTCCTTGATGGCCGCGAGCACGGCATCGGTCGCCAACGAGCTCTGGACCCGGACGGTCTTGGCACCCAGGTCGACTTGCACGTCCGCCGCCGGATCCTTGGCCTGGACAGCCTGGGTGATGGCCTTGACGCAGTGACCACAGGACATGCCCTGGACATTGAATGTTTGCATGGGATGACTCCTTTGGATTGAGGTTGCCGCCAGTCTCAAGCTTGCCATCATGGCAAGGTCAAGTTCTGACAAAAACTGCCGGGCTGGCAATCGGCATCGCCGTCAGCCAAGCTGCACACATCAAGGATTTCACACCGGAGGTTCAGCCATGCGCTGGTCAGCGTTCAGTCTGTTTTGCATGCTCGGTTTTTCAGCGGTGGCGCCCCAGGCCTCTGCCGTCGGCGAAGACTATGGCGTGTTGATCATTTCCCGCGAGCGCCTGGAAGTGGCGACCAGTTGCGAAATCGGCATCTACATCCAGGATCAACTCTCGGCCCGGCTGTTCCAGGAGCAGAGCACCTCGTTCAACCTGCCGCCGGGCCAGTTTTCCTTGCGCCTGAAATTGCTGCCGGGACAGGCGCCGGGTTGCAACCCGGGCATGCTCGCGCCTGGGTCGCAGAACATCACCCTCAAGGCCGGGGACATCTTGAAGTTCCGCATCGCCATGAATGAACAAGGTATGTACCTCAAGCAGGCTGGGCTCGGTTACTGACACGCCACTTGAACTTGTGGCTGCGAGCCCCTGTGGGAGCGAACTGGCTCGCGATGGCGATCTAACATCCTTCATGGATGTCGACTGAACTACCGCTATCGCGAGCAAGCTCGCTCCCACAGAGGATTGGCGCTTGACCTTGCCAGCATGGCAAGGTTGATCCTGTAGTCATTCACTACAGGGAGCGTGACCGATGTCCGGATCCACCACATTCGATCTACCCATTGCCGGCATGACCTGCGCCAGCTGCGCCGGGCGGGTCGAGCGGGCCTTGAGCAAAGTCGCCGGTACCAGCGCCGTCAGCGTCAACCTGGCGACGGAACTGGCGCGTGTCCAGGCCCCCGAAGGCAGCCTGCCGGCCTTGAAGCAGGCCGTCGAACAGGCAGGCTATAGCGTTGCGGTTCACACCCTGGAACTGAACATCGAAGGCATGACCTGCGCCTCCTGTGTCGGCCGGGTCGAACGTGCCCTGGGCAAGGTCGACGGCGTGAACAGCGTCAGTGTCAACCTGGCCAACGAGCGGGCCCACCTCGAACTGCTCGGCCAGGTGGATGCGCAAACCCTGATCGATGCGGTCAAGCGCGCCGGCTATGACGCCAAGGTCTGGCAGGCCGAGCAGGTCGCCGACACGCAGAACAACCGGCTGAACCGAGAACGCCTGGCCCTGGTGCTGGCGATTGTGCTGTCAGTGCCGTTGGTGCTGCCCATGTTGCTGCAGCCGTTCGGCGTGCATTGGATGCTCCCGGCCTGGGTGCAGTTCGCCCTGGCGACGCCGGTGCAGTTCATCTTCGGTGCGCGTTTCTACGTCGCCGCCTTCAAGGCCGTGCGGGCCGGTGCCGGGAACATGGACCTGCTGGTGGCCCTGGGCACCAGCGCTGGCTACGGCTTGAGCCTCTATGAATGGGCGATGGCCCGTCCCGGCAGCATGCCGCACCTGTATTTCGAGGCTTCGGCCGTCGTGATCGCCCTGGTGTTGCTCGGTAAATACCTGGAAAGCCGCGCCAAGCGCCAGACCGCCAGCGCCATCCGCGCCCTCGAAGCCTTGCGCCCGGAACGGGCGATCCAGGTGATCGATGGCCGGGAGCGGGACGTTGCCATCAGCGCCCTGCGCTTGAACGACCTGGTGCTGGTCAAGCCCGGCGAACGCTTCCCGGTGGACGGCGAAGTGCTGGAAGGCCAGAGCCACGCCGACGAAGCGCTGATCAGCGGCGAAAGCCTGCCGGTGCCCAAGCAGCCCGGTGACAAGGTCACCGGCGGCGCCATCAATGGCGAAGGCCGGTTGCTGGTCCGCACGCAAGCCCTGGGCACCGAAACCGTCCTGGCGCGCATCATCCGCCTGGTGGAAGACGCCCAGGCCGCCAAGGCGCCGATCCAGAAACTGGTGGATAAAGTCAGCCAGGTCTTCGTACCGGTGGTGCTGGTGCTGGCCCTGGCGACGTTGATCGGCTGGTGGCTGTACGGTGCGCCACTGGAAACCGCGCTGATCAACGCCGTCGCCGTGCTGGTGATCGCCTGCCCCTGCGCGCTGGGCCTGGCGACGCCCACGGCGATCATGGCCGGCACCGGCGTGGCGGCGCGCCACGGGATTCTGATCAAGGATGCCGAGGCCCTGGAACGCGCCCATGAAGTCACGACCGTGGTGTTCGACAAGACCGGCACCCTGACCTCCGGCGCGCCGCGCATCGCCCACTTGACCGCCCTGGACGGCGATGAAGATGCGTTGCTGAAAATGGCCGGCGCGCTGCAACGCGGCAGCGAACACCCGCTCGCCAAAGCCGTGCTGGACGCCTGCGCCGAGCGCGGCCTGGATGTGCCGGATGTCAGCGACAGCCAATCCCTGGCCGGGCGCGGCATCGCCGGCAACCTCGCCGGGCAACGCCTGGCCCTGGGCAATCGCCGCCTGCTGGACGAACTGGGCCTGGACCCCGGCGCGCTGGCCGAATCCGCACAGGCCTGGGAAGCCGAGGGCCGTACGTTGTCCTGGCTGCTCGAACAAGGCGCGATGCCGCGGGTGCTGGGCCTGTTCGCCTTCGGTGACACCCTCAAGCCCGGCGCTCTCGCCGCCGTACAGGCCTTGAATGAACAGCACATCGCCAGCCATCTGCTCACCGGCGACAACCAAGGCAGCGCCCGGGTGGTGGCCCAGGCGCTGGAGATTTCCAATGTCCATGCCGAGGTACTGCCAGCGGATAAATCCGCCATCGTCCAACAATTGAAGCGCCACTCGGTGGTGGCGATGGTCGGCGACGGCATCAACGACGCCCCGGCCCTGGCCGCCGCCGACATCGGCATTGCCATGGGCGGTGGCACCGACGTGGCGATGCATGCCGCGGGCATCACCCTCATGCGTGGCGATCCGCGACTGGTACCGGCGGCGCTGGACATCAGCCGCAAGACCTACGCCAAGATCCGCCAGAACCTGTTCTGGGCGTTCGTCTATAACTTGATCGGCATCCCCCTGGCCGCGTTCGGCTTGCTCAACCCGGTGCTGGCCGGCGCGGCCATGGCCCTGTCGAGCGTCAGCGTGGTGAGCAATGCGTTACTGTTGAAATTCTGGACACCCAAGCAGTTGGAGGACAAGCGATGAACATCGGCCAAGCGGCCCGCCAGAGCGGCCTGAGCGCGAAGATGATCCGCTATTACGAATCCATCGGCCTGCTCAAGGCCGCTCATCGCACCGACAGCGGCTACCGGATCTACGGCGCCGATGACCTGCACACCCTGGCGTTCATCAAGCGCTCCCGCGACTTGGGGTTTTCCCTGGAAGAGGTCGGCAAATTGCTCGCTCTCTGGCAAGACCGCCAACGCGCCAGCGCCGACGTCAAGGCCCTGGCCCGGCAACACATCGATGAGCTGAACCAGAAAATCCGTGAACTGGCCGAACTGCGCGACACCTTGCAAGACCTGGTCGAGCACTGCCACGGCGATCACCGTCCGGATTGCCCGATCCTCAAGGAACTGGCGTCGGGGTGCTGCAAGAGTTGATGCCCACACAGACCGGCGGTGGACAGCAATGCTGTGAACAGCCGAAGCAAAACGGTGGGAGCGAGCTTGCTCGCGATGACGGCGGCACATTCAAAATCAATGCAAGCGGACCTACCGCTATCGCGAGCAAGCTCGCTCCCACAGGGATCAACGGCGACTTAAATCTCGGGCCCCTCCAAAAACCAATGTGGGAGCGAGCTTGCTCGCGATGACGGCGGCACATTCAACATCGATACAAGCGGACCTACCGCTATCGCGAGCAAGCTCGCTCCCACTGGAGGTCTGCGGTGGATAGGAGATTTTACAGCGCCCACAAAAAACCCGGCCATTGGCCGGGTTTCTGTTCAACCGATCATTGCATCCACGGCGGGGGTGGTTCTTCAGTCTTGCCAGGTGGGGCATCGTCGGCGGCGCGGACGGCCTGACGGCGTTCTTCATCCAGGCGGGCGGCCTCGATTTCACGCATGATCCCGCCGACATCCGCCAGTTCTTCCGGCTCGTCGAACTCGCCGGTCAACACGCTGGCCGGGTGCAGGGTGCCAGCTTCGTACAGCGCCCACATTTCCTTCGCGTACTTGGTGCGCTTGAGTTCCGGGGCAAACCGGCCGAAGTAGGACGCCATGTTGCCCACGTCCCGCTCCAGCATGCTGAAGGCATGGTTGTTACCCGCGGCATCCACGGCTTGCGGCAGGTCGATGATCACCGGCCCCGTCGGCGTCAGCAACACGTTGAACTCCGACAGGTCACCGTGCACCAGACCGGTACACAGCATCAACACGATCTGGGAAATCAGAAAGGCGTGATATTCACGGGCCTGGTCCGGCTCCAGCACCACATCGTTCAGGCGCGGTGCCGCATCGCCGTACTCGTCGGCCACCAGCTCCATCAGCAGCACGCCTTCGAGGAAGTCGTACGGCTTGGGCACGCGCACACCCGCGCTTGCCAGGCGGAACAGTGCCGCCACTTCGGCATTCTGCCAGGCGTCCTCGGTTTCCTTGCGCCCGAACTTCGAGCCCTTGGCCATGGCACGGGCCTGACGGCTGTTGCGCACCTTGCGGCCTTCCTGATACTCGGCCGCCTGACGAAAACTTCGCTTGTTCGCCTCCTTGTAGACCTTCGCGCAACGTAGCTCGTTGCCGCAGCGCACCACATAAACAGCTGCTTCTTTACCACTCATGAGTGGGCGCAGCACCTCGTCGACCAGACCGTCCTCGATCAGGGGTTCAATGCGTTTTGGAGTCTTCATCAGCTTTTATTGTGGGTCCTTTATTACCAAACACGCGAATGACAGTCGTTATACGGCAATCCTTCCTCCACGGGGAGGGGTTGCCGACCTATGAACCTGTGATGCACACAATGTGCCGGATCAATCGACGGCGTCGAATCATAGCCGAGACCGGCGCTGGCGTTGGCAACTCGATACCCAGGTATTTGCGACAAGAGCTGACAGGCATGTCTACCGACAACTCAATGCTTGAACAACTCCCCCGGCGTATACCCGAACATCCCCTTGAACGCGGCAATGAATGCGGACGTTGAATCGTACCCACACGACAACGCGGCGCTGGTGACGCTGTCCCCTTTCTCCAACGAGCCCAGGGACGACAACAAGCGCATGCGCTGGCGCCAGGCACGAAAGCTCAGGCCGGTCTCACGCTGGAACAGACGCATCAGGGTTTTTTCCGATGTGCCCAGACGTTCAGACCAGGCTTGCAAGGTGACGTTCTGTTCAGGCTGTTCGATCAATTCGTTACACAGCGCCAGCAAGCGGGCATGTCGCGGCAGCGGCAGGGAAAACCCCACTTCCGGCAACGTCGCCAACTGGTCCAGCAGCACCTGCACCAGCCGTTCTTCCTGGGTATCGCCTTGGGGATAATCGACTGGCAGCTGACAGAACACCTTGATCAACTCACGGGCCAGTGGCGTGACTTCCAGCACCCGACAGCGCTCATCGGCCCAGGGGCAGGCGTGACGATGGACATACAGGCTGCGCATTTCCGCCCGGGTGGAGGTCACCACCTGATGTTCCAGGTCGGCGGGGATCCAGATGCCCCGTTGTGGCGGGGCGAAGAAACTGCCGGCGGCGGTGTGTACGCCGAGAACGCCGCTGATGGCGTAGGAAAATTGCACCCAGTCATGACGATGGGCTTGCGTCCAGGAACCGGCGCTCAAACTTTCGACACGGGCGTACAGCGGCCTCGGCAATTGCGCCAGGTCGGGGATACGTCGTTCCAGCTGCTGGTGTCCGTTAGGCGGCATTGATTGGCCTTATGTCGCAAGACGACTGATGAGGACGACGTTAGGCTAAGTCGACTTTTCTTACAACATGCGGTGCCCTATGCATATCTTCAGACACCTCAAACGCATGGTGACCGACTGGTTCCTGTGCGGCATGGTGCTCGCCACGCTGCTGGCGTACTTCTTTCCCACCTTCGGCGCCACGGGCGGTGCCATGCATGCCGAATGGGTGGTCAACATCGGCATCTTCGTGGTGTTCTTCCTGCACGGGATCAACCTGTCCGGCGAGCAGATCCGCCACGGCCTGAAGAACATCCGGCTGCACGTGATGGTGCAGGCTTTCACCTTTGGCGTATTCCCGTTGCTCTGGCTGCTCAGCAACTGGCTGCTGGGCAGCCATGTGCCGGCGCTGCTGATGCTGGGGTTCTTCTACCTGTGCGCCCTGCCCTCGACGATTTCTTCCTCGGTGGCCCTGACTGGCAGCGCAAAAGGTAACGTGCCGGCGGCGATTCTCAACGCGAGCCTGTCCAGCGTACTGGGCATTTTCCTGACACCGTTGCTGGTCAGTTTCGTGGTCGGCAGCGGTGCCGGTGGCATCGACCTGGGTTCGACCTTGCTCGACCTGTGCATGATGTTGCTGCTGCCGCTGGTGCTGGGGCAGTTCCTGCGGCGTTGGCTGGCCGGTTTTTTCGGTCGCTACAAACGCTACACCAGCGTCATCGACAAGCTGGTGATCCTGCTGCTGGTCTACGCAGCCTTCTGCAACTCGATGGTGTCCGGCATCTGGCGCCAGCAAGGCAACGGCGTGTTGCTCAGCGCAGTGGTGGGCAGTGCCGTGCTGCTGGCAATCATCCTGTGGGCGACCACCCGCACCGCCCGCGCCCTGAAATTCAACAGCGCCGATGAAGTCGCCGCGGTGTTCTGCGCCAGCAAGAAATCCCTCGCCGCCGGGGTGCCGATGGCGGCGTTGATTTTCGGCAACCATCCCGGCCTGGGGCTGATTCTGTTGCCGATCATGATCTACCACCCGCTGCAGTTGATCGTCTGCTCGATCCTGGCCGAGCGCTACGCCAGCCAGCACAAGGCACTGGCGTCCCGCCAGGAGGGCGCCCTCGTCAACGCTCGATAATCGCCGTCACACCCTGGCCGGCGGCGGCGCAGATGGAAATCAACCCGCGACCTCGCCCGGCGGCATCCAGCAACTTGGCGAGGTTGGCGACAATGCGCCCGCCCGTGGCGGCAAACGGATGCCCGGCGGCCAGGGAACTGCCCTTCACGTTCAACCGACCGCGGTCGATGGACCCCAGTGGCGCGTCGAGGCCCAGGCGGGTCTTGCAATAGTCCGGGTCTTCCCAGGCCTTCAGCGTGCACAACACTTGGGCGGCGAACGCTTCGTGGATCTCGAAGTAATCGAAGTCCTGCAAGGTCAGGCCGTTGCGCGCCAGCAATCGCGGTACGGCGTAGACCGGGGCCATCAGCAACCCTTCAGCGCCATTGACGAAATCCACCGCCGCCGTTTCACCGTCGCGCAGGTACGCCAGTATCGGCAGGCCCCGGGCCTTGGCCCACTCTTCGCTGCCCAGCAGCACCAACGAGGCACCGTCGGTCAGTGGTGTGGAGTTGCCCGCCGTCAGCGTGCCCCTGGCACTTTTTTCGAAGGCCGGCTTGAGGGAGGCGAGTTTCTCCAGGGTCAAGTCCGGGCGCAGATTGTTGTCCCGGGTCAGGCCGAGAAACGGTGTCATCAAGTCGTTCTGCCAACCTTCGGCGTAGGACGCGGCCATTTTCTGATGGCTTTCCAGGGCCAACTGGTCTTGGGCCTCCCGGGGG
The DNA here is from genome assembly GCF_900106885.1 of Pseudomonas sp. NFACC14. Classification (NCBI taxonomy): domain Bacteria; kingdom Pseudomonadati; phylum Pseudomonadota; class Gammaproteobacteria; order Pseudomonadales; family Pseudomonadaceae; genus Pseudomonas; species Pseudomonas sp. NFACC14. The sequence continues at coordinate 18,245 of NZ_FNOA01000033.1, read as the reverse complement.
ATCTGCCAGGTCTGGGCCATCAATTCACAGTGCTCGCCCATGCTCAGGCCGGTACGCGGCTCGTTGATGCGCGGCAAGTCCGGCACCAGGTGCTGGGGGCGCAATTGCAGGAATATTTTGATTTTCTCGGCGGTGGTCCTGGCGCGATTGGCTTGCAGCAAGATCTTGCGCAACCCTTCATTGACCCCGATGGGCGCATCCGACGTGGTGTCGACGCCGCCGGCAATGGCGCTGTCGATCTGGCCCAGGGCGATCTTGTTGGCCACCAGCAGCACCGTTTCCAATCCGGTGCCACAGGCCTGTTGTACGTCATAGGCCGGCGTGGTGGGCGACAGCCGCGAACCGAGCACGCATTCGCGGGTCAGGTTCGTATCCCGGGAGTGCTTGAGCACCGCACCGGCAGCCACTTCGCCGATGTGCAAGCCATGCAGGTTGCAGCGTTCGATCAACCCCTCGAGGGCCGCCGTCAACATCGCCTGGTTGCTGGCGGTGGCATAGGGCCCGTTGGAGCGGGCGAAAGGAATGCGGTTACCACCGATGATCGCGACGCGGCGTAGTTGTGTCATGAAGAACTCCCCTGTAAGTCTGATGCACTGAGAAAACTCAACCGCCCCCTGTGGGAGCAAAGCTTGCTCGCGATGAACGATGACGCGGCCTACTGAAAAACGCGGTGTCTGTATCGCGAGCAAGCTTTGCTCCCACAGGGGTTCGGTGCCCTGGACAAAGCGCTCCCGCTCAAGCTTAGGCTTTATCTCGCCGATCGAACGACTGATTGCCAATCATGGTCCACACTTGGAACCTCATCAGTCGGAGTGTGTTCCATGTCTGACCGTTATATCGACTTCGCCAATTCGCCCATTGGCCGACGCATGGTCGGGTCCCTCGGCCTGCCATCGCCGGTACGCCTGGAGCGCTGGCAGGCCGGGCGGCTGCGGCCTATCGAAGGCGCACTGCTGCTGGGCGGCGGGCCGTTGACCGAACAGATCGGCACGTTCGCCAAGCGCCTGACCGACACCATTTTCATCTACGGCGGCGAACCGACCGTGGCCACCGAGTGGATCCCCGGCCACGGCCCGAAAATCAAGGCCGTGGTGTACGACGCCAGCCATTTGGTGCAGGTCGACCAGCTCAAGCAGTTGCGGGAATTTTTCCAGCCGCTGATGAAGAACCTCGACCACAGCGCCCATGTCGTCATCCTGGGACGCGCGCCGCAAAGCCTTGGCGATCCGTTCGCCGCCAGTGCCCAGCGGGCGTTGGAAGGTTTCAGCCGTTCCCTGGCCAAAGAGCTGCGCCACGGCGGGACGCTGCAACTGTTGTATGTCGGCGACGGTGCCGAAGCCCAGTTGGAAGGTGCGCTGCGGTTTTTCCTGTCGCCCAAGAGTGCCTTCATTTCCGGGCAGGTCATTCGCCTCGACGCCTGTGGCACCCAGGTCCAGGACTGGACCCGACCGCTTACGGGGCTCAAGGCGCTGGTCACTGGCGCGGCCCGCGGGATCGGCGCCTCCATCGCCGAAACCCTGGCCCGCGATGGCGCCGACGTGATCCTGCTCGACGTCCCCCAGGCCAAGACCGACCTCGACGCCCTGGCGGCTCGTTTGAGCGGGCGCAGCGTCACGCTGGATATCTGCGCCGAAGATGCCGCCTCCCAGTTGATCGAGCACCTGCCCGACGGGGTCGACATCGTGGTGCACAACGCCGGCATCACCCGGGACAAGACCCTCGCCAATATGACCCCGGAATTCTGGGACGCCGTGTTGGCCGTCAACCTCAACGCTCCGCAAGTGCTGACCAAGGCCCTGCTCGACAGCGGCACCCTGCGCGACAATGGCCGGGTCGTCCTGCTGGCCTCCATCAGCGGCATTGCCGGCAACCGTGGGCAGACCAATTATGCGGCGAGCAAGGCAGGGCTGATCGGCCTGGCCCAGGCCTGGGCGCCGCTGCTGCAACCCCGGGGCATCAGCATCAACGCCGTGGCGCCGGGCTTCATTGAAACCCGCATGACCGCCGAGATCCCCTTCGCCTTGCGCGAGGCCGGGCGGCGCATGAGTTCCCTCGGCCAGGGCGGCCTGCCTCAAGATGTCGCCGAAGCCGTGGCCTGGCTCGCGCAGCCGGGCACGGGCTCCGTGACCGGGCAGGCCCTGCGGGTATGCGGGCAAAGCCTTTTGGGAGCATGACCATGACGATCCAATGGCATGAGGTCAGCAGCCCGCCATCCATGTCCGGGCTCTATTCAAAAGCGGCGACGCGGCGCAAGGTCACCGGAACGACCTTGCCCGAGGAAGGCTTGCGCCAGGTGCTTCAAGTCGACCCGCAACGGCTGGCGGCCTATCGCAAAGTGTGCGGTTTCGTCGATAACGGACTGCTGCCGCCGACTTATCCCCACGTTCTGGCGTTTGCCCTGCAGATGCAATTGCTCACGGGGCGGGACTTTCCCTTTCCGCTGCTGGGGCTGATCCACTTGAACAACCGCATTCGCGTATTGCGGCCCATGGGCGGGGTCGGCCAGGTGCGGGCCAGCGTCCATGTCGAGAACCTGCAAGCCCATCCCAAGGGCGCGGTGTTCAATCTCGTGACCCACATCGATGACCAGTTGGGCCCTTTATGGGAGGCTGAGAGCCAGATGCTGTGCAAGGGGGTCCAGCTTGACGGCGCGCTGGTGGAAGACCGGCCGGATATCAGCCTGCCTTTGATGGAGGTGGCGCACTGGACCGCGCCGGCCGACATTGGCCGGCAGTACGCCAAGGTGTCCGGCGACTACAACCCGATTCACCTGAGCGGTATCAGCGCCAGGCTGTTCGGCTTCCCCACCGCCATCGCCCATGGCTTGTGGAACAAGGCCAGGACCCTCGCGGCGCTGGATGACCACCTGCCCGAGGCCAACATCGAGATCGAGGTGACCTTCAAGAAACCGGTGCGCCTGCCCAGCGAAGTGACCCTGCTGTCCAGCGCGGCGGGCTCCAGTGGGCAACTGCAGCTGGTGGGGACCGGGGCGCTGGAACATATGGAGGGAGAGTGGCGGCCGGTGACCTGAGCAGGGTCCATCCCTGTGGGAGCGAGCTTGCCCGCGATGGCGCTGGGTCAGCTCGCATCGAGGTCGAATGTGCCGCCGTCTTCGCGAGCAAGCTCGCTCCCACAGTTTGCTTCGGGGTGTTCATAGATTCGATGTCCACCGCCAACCCCTGTGGGAGAGAGCTTGCTCGCGATGGCGGTGGCTCAGCCTCCATCCATCTTGAATTCGCCGTCTTCAGCGCGGCGGGTAGTTGGACAGAATCCGCCCGACCGTCTCGCGCACGGCGGTGTTGCGGTCGGCCGGGTTGGGGGAGTTGCTGAGCAGTTGTTCATCGCTGCCACGCCACACCAGCTTGCCGTCCTTGCCGTCGAGCAGGTCGATCTGCACGGTGGCGACTTTGTAGCTGATGTTGCGGGTTTCGTTGTACATCGGCCCACCCCAGTAGCCATTCCACGGGCCACCCCAACCGCCGCCGTAGTTAGTGGTGACCTGCTGCTGGCGGTCCTCGACGATCAAATAGGCCTGGACCAGCACATCGCTGCGCCCGCCCGCCGCAGCCGGGCGCAAGCCGCGCTGGTCGAGTTGATCGGCCACCGCCTGGCGGATCCGCTGTTCGGTCAGGTCGCTCTTGATGCGTGGGTCATCGGGGCGATACTGCAGCGCCGGGTCTTTCCAGCTCCAACTGCGATACGCCGCAAAGTCACGGCTGGTGTCGAAGTCATGGTTGACCTGATTAGAAGCACAAGCCCCCAGCAACAGGGTGAAGGCCAATAGAGCAAGACGGCGAAACATGGTTTTTCTCCGTTGCGTAATCAACTTGGGGGATACGCCGACATGGCTTTTTCCACCGCCTCGCGAATGGCATCGCTGCGTTCGCTCTGGCTGCCCCGCTGGCCCGTCTCGGCGCTGGCGCTCCACACCGGCTGACCGGTGCGCGCATCGAACAGGTCCACCCGGACCACCACGACTTGCTCCTGATAGGTGCGCACCATCGGCACCGGATGGTACACGCCATAACCCGGACCGTAGCGGTCATACCGGTTATAGCCGCCGTAATAGCCGGCATCATAATCATCCCGGACCTGGCGCACGCGGGTCTCCAGGCGCAGGTCGGCGCTGACGAACAGGTCGGCGGGCCGGTTGTCATGCAGCGGCCGCAGGCCACGCTGGTCGAGGGCATTGCTCACCGCTTCGGCCACTTGGGCCGAATCCGCCCAGGCCGTGCCCGGCGGCAGGCGCCCGTCGCGCCAGGCCCAGCTGCGATAGCGCCCGTAATCACGGGGCGGCGCCGGGTAGGCGCTGCGGTCGAACACCGTGGCGGCCTGCGGTGGTGCCGGCGGCAACGGATTGGAGGTGGCGACATAGGGGTTGCTGCCCTGGCAGGCCACCAGCCCCAGGCACAGCACCAACAACCCTGAACGACCTTTCATTTCGCGCTCCAATTGCACATGCGGATCAGAGGGGACGGCAGATCCAGTGCAGATAACGTCCCAACCCGGCAAACGCCGGATGGCGACGGTGGGCCAGTTCCATTTCCAGCAACTGCGCAAGTTCCACGCGGCCCTGGAACTCCACCGGCATGTAGTCATGGAAAACCCGTACGCCACTCTGGCTTTCGACCTGCCACAGGCCTTCAAGTTGCGCCGCCAGATCTCGCGGATCAAGGGGTTGTTGCGGCGTCAGGCTCTGTTTTTCGCCGGCCATGTCATTTTTGCGCAACTTGCGGAAATGCCCCTTGAGCAGATTGCGATAGACCAGCGCGTCGCGGTTGTAGAACGCCAGGGACAGCCAACCGCCAGGCGCCGTCAGTTGATGCAGCACCGGCAGGATCGCGTGGGGCTCGGCCAGCCACTCCAGCACCGCGTGACACAGCACCAGGTCGTAAGGCTCGGTCAGTTGGCCGAGCAGGTCCTGCCACGGTGCCTGGATGAACGTGGCCTGCTGGCCCGCCTCGGCAAAACGCTGACGGGCGCCTTCGAGCATGGGCTCGGCCGGCTCGGCCAGGGTCACCTGGTGACCGCGCTCGGCCAACCACGACGACATGTGGCCCAGGCCAGCGCCGATGTCCAGCACACGCAATGGACGCTGCGGCAAGGTTTCCAGCAGATCGGCCTGAAGCACCGCCAGGCGGATGGCGCCCTTGGCCCCGCCGTAGATTTTTTCCGCGAAGCGCGTGGCGAGCTGATCGAAATGACGGTCGCTCATTGGCCGAAACGCCGTTCGCTGTCGGCCAGCTTGCTGCGCACCACGGCGTCCATGTCCAAGCCCAGCTCGCTGCAAAGCAGCAACAGGTACAACACGATGTCACCGACTTCCTGCCCGGCGTGGGCCAGTTTGTCCGCCGGCAACTGGCGCGACTGGTCCTCGGTCAGCCACTGGAAAATCTCCACCAGCTCGGCCATTTCCACACTGGCGGCCATGGCGAGGTTTTTCGGGCTGTGGAATTGCCGCCAATCGTTATGGTCACGAATGGCGTGCAGGCGTTCGGTCAGTTCAACAAGGTTCATCGGGTTCTCCTGAATGCGCATAGCTTCAGGGGGATGACCGGGGAAGGCAAGAGTCTCGGTACGAAGCGACGGTTTGCCCCATAATCGAACCAACTCGGCCGCCACAGCTCCTACAATCAGGAGCCAACGGCTCAGCTCGGATTCCCTCCCATCAGGATGCACATATGCAGGTAGAAAGCTTTTTCGAATGGCTCGGCCAGGCGCTCGGTTCGGTAATCCGTTTCATCGTCGACCTGCTCAGCGGCCTCTTCAACACCCTGGCCAACGCCGGCGGCAACTTCGTCGATGGGCTGTCACGCACCTTGGGCATGGACACTTCGATCATCAGCATCATCGCGCTGATCCTCGGGTTGATGCTGCTGTACTCGGCCATCCGCGCCTTCATGCGGGCCTCGATCGTCATGGGCATCATCTGGCTGGTGCTGGGGCTGTGGTTGTTGAGTTGGATCATTCACTAGGTTCCAGAGCACTTGTGGGAGCAAAGCTTGCTCGCGATACAGACGCCTCGGTTCCCTGAAAGACCGCGTCATCCTCATCGCGGGCAAGCCTTGCTCCCACAGATTTATGGAGGCATCCCACGCGGGACGTGGGCACGATCAATCCAAGAACCCGCTACAATCGCGCTCCATCAAGGAGCCCGCATGTCCAACCTGATCACCGACTGGCGCGACCGCCTGACCCATCGCCGGGTCTGGGCACTGGCTGCGCCGATGATTCTCTCGAACATCTCCGTGCCGCTGGTGGCGTTGGTGGACAGCACCGTCATCGGCCATTTGCCCCATGCCCACCAGTTGGGCGCCGTGGCGGTCGGGGCGAGCTTGTATACGGTGTTGGCGTGGGCCATGGGTTTCTTGCGCATGGGCACCACCGGGTTCGCCGCCCAGGCCGCCGGGCGGGGTGACGGAGCGGCGTTGCGGCAAGTGTTGTGGCAAGGACTGCTGTTGGCGATGGGGCTGGCGCTGCTGCTCGGTGCCGTCGGTGTGCCGTTGAGCGACGTGGCGTTGCATTTCATGCAGCCGTCCGCCGAGCTCAACCAGTTGACCCGCGACTTCTTCCATACCCGGCTCTTCGGCTTGCCGGCGGCGCTGGCCAGCTATGCGCTGGTGGGCTGGTTCCTCGGTGCCCAGAATGCCCGTGCGCCGTTGGCGATCCTGTTGGTGACCAACCTGGTCAACATCGCCCTGAACCTTTGGTTCGTGATCGGCCTGGACTGGGGCGTGACCGGTTCGGCCCGGGCGTCGGTGATTGCCGAGTGGACCGGAGCGCTGGTCGGCCTGGCCCTGGCCCGCAAGACACTGCGGGCCTGGCCCGGGCAGATTGCCTGGGCGGCCCTGGGCATGTGGCAGAACTGGCGTCCGCTGCTGGCGGTGAATCGGGACATCTTCATTCGCAGCCTGGCACTGCAAGCGGTGTTTTTCCTGATCACGGTGCAAGGCGCGCGCCTGGGGGACGCCACCGTGGCGGCCAATGCCTTGCTGCTCAACGGCCTGCTGCTGACTGCCCATGCCCTGGACGGCCTGGCCCACGCCGTGGAAGCCCTGTGCGGCCATGCCATTGGCGCCCGCGACCGACTGGCCCTGCGCCGCTCGCTGGTGGTGGCCGGCGGTTGGTCACTGATTGCAAGCCTCGGCTTTGCCCTGCTGTTCCTGCTCGCCGGCCACTTGTTCATCGACATGCAAACCGATATCCCCGACGTGCGCGCCACCGCTTACGACTACCTGCCCTACCTGGCGACCTTGCCGCTGATCGCGGTCTGGAGCTACTTGCTCGACGGCCTGTTCATCGGTGCCACCCGTGCCCGGGAAATGCGCAACGGCATGGTCCTGACCCTACTGCTCGTATCGCCGATCGCCTGGATGCTGCTGGGCTTGGGCAACCATGGGCTGTGGATCACCTTCCTGCTGTTCATGGCCCTGCGCAGCCTGACCCTCGGTGCATTTGCCTGGCATTTGCAGCGGCGCGACCGTTGGCTCGGCGCGCCGCCCCCATAACCTTCAATCCTGGCGACCCCGCCACCGCCGCCGCAGGTGATCGAGACGCTCGCGCTGCGAACCTCCCTCCGGCCCCGGAATGGGCCGGGCATCGGGGTATTGCAAGCGCAGCCACAGCCAGTCATCGAGCACCGTCCGCTCGGTGAATCCCAACGCCAGCCCCTGCTGCAAATCCTCCCAGAGGCGACGGTAATCACGCCCGGTGGAGCGGCACCATTGCCACGCGTGGCGCTCCAACAGGCATCGTTGCAACTGGCCCTGCTGTCGGTCGCTGAGGCCGTGCTCTTTCTCCAGCGCCGCCACCGGCAGTCCCGGGTTGGACAGTTGTTGCCAACCCTGGCTGCCGATCGCCCGGTCGGCCCACGTGCCACCGAACCAGCGCGCCAGGCTGATCGGGCCCAGCCAGCAACTGAGCTCATGGGAATCGCAACCGTCGAAAAAATAGCTGGCGGTGTGCGGGTTGTAGTAATTCAACAGGGCTTTGTGATGCAGGCCCAGTGTCACCGTCAGCATGCGTCGCAGATGCGTGAGCAATTGCACGACGGGCTTTGGACTGGCCAACAACAACCCCGGCCAGGCGCGCGGGTCCAGGTGACAAAGACTGACCAGCGCGGGTGATTGGCGCAGATCCACCAACAGCGGGCCGTGCTCGCGAAGCCCATGCAACTCGGTGCCTTCGAACAGGGCAAAACACCGGGCCTCGGCGAACTGCGCATGCACCAGCCGCACCGCCTCAGGCGCACTCGGTACGTCCAGCAGCAACCACTGCGGCGTTGATCCAGGCACGGCCGCGCTCATCGAGCAGCGCCCGCGCCGCGCCCCATGAGCATACGGCAGGTGCACAGCGTTTGGCCGCAGGGGTTGAAAGGCCCGCCTTCGGGCAACAGGCACAACAAGACCAGCGGCTCGGCCTCCCGCATCGCCGACAACAGCACCGGATCGGCAACCGACCGCCCAAGTGTTTCGCCTGAAGATGACTCATCGGCAACCGCTGCCGAGGCAGGCTCGCCCAGAAATGCACTGATCAGCGGCCGATCCGGATCACCTTCGATAAAGCTCACCAGCACCTCGGTACCGTCACACAGCGCGGCCGCCCCGCCGGCAGCCAGCTCCGGCGCCAAGGGCAGCCAGCAATGACTGGGGCTGGAACCTTCGCCCTGGTAGACCCAGTCGAACTCCACCGCCACGCGCCCCGCCCCCAGTTCCGGCGACTCGTCCACCGCCACGACCCAGCCGCGTTGCCGGCTCACCATGCGTGGTGTGGCCGGGACACTGTCCGGCACGAACAGCACGCCCCGGGGAATGGCCTTGAAATGGTTGCCATACACCCCCCCCTGGGCGCGATGCTCGACCTTCGTCAACAGCCAGCGCCGGTTCCAACCGGCAAACGGATGGTCCGTCAACGTCAGCACCTGGCCACTGCGCAGGTTTGTCAGTTCGCTGCGCCCCTGGGCAACCTGCTGCCCCGACACATCGGTGTGCACGCTGAAGGTCCGCACCGCGGCGACTGGCCCGTCGTCCCTGTAGACAGCCTTGCCAGCAGGGGGAAAACTGTGGGGATTGTCGGCGAACACCAGGCAATGCCCGTCCCGCGTGTGTTCGAAATGAAAGTGGATACCCGCCCGGGCGCACACGCGCTGGAGGAACTGCAGGTCCGATTCCCGATACTGGGTACAGAAATCCTGGGGCGGATAATCGCCGCTCAGGTCCAGGCACAGGCGGCGGCCGCTGATGCCATGGGCCTTGAGCACCTGGCGAATGATCTGCGGCACCGAGCGGGCACTGAACACCCGCTGGCTGAAGCGCTGCGCCAGACACGCCAGCTTCGGCCCGATACGCACCCGGCAACCGGCGCCGTGACGGTGCTGGACCAATTCATGGAGTTGCCCATGAATGCCCCGGCCCGGGGTCTCGAAACTCAACCAGGCGCTGCGGTACAGCAGGCTCGCCAAGTCCAGGTTCGCATCGTGCAACAGAAGCTCCACTTCATAGACAAAGGGTTCGCTAATGGCTTCGCTACCCGTGAAGGCCACCACGTCAACAGGCTCGGGCAGGCCGGCTATTTCCAGACGAAATGCTGGCTCGCAGGCTGGATCGGACATCGGCGTATCTCTACAGGAGGGGCGGTCGGGGATTCTCGCCGACCGCCATGGTCGAGTAGAGGGGGCAAGTACAGGTTAGGAAAGGGACTACACGAAATAAGGACATCACCGATTAAATGCACCGGTGTGAAGAAATAGCCGTGGCGTAAACAAAAATGCCCTCCGGAACTATCAGAAAAAACCCGCGATGTGCGGTGTGTTTTCTGACAGCCCCAGCGGGCATTGAGGGGACGGCTATTGGCGCTGTCTCTCCGTCAGGAAGACAGGTACGACGAACGCGTCAGCCCCAGGCGCAGCGCATCGAGGAACTGGGTGCGCTCGGCGGCGCTGATACGGGCGCTGGCGCATTTGTCGCGGTAGTGAGTCATCAACTCCTCCGGCGACAAGTGCACGTAGCGCAGCATGTCTTCGATGGTGTCGTGGGTTTCGATACCGGCGTGGTACACGCTGCCATCGGCGTTCTGGTAGATGTTCACCGAGTCGGTGTCGCCGAACAGGTTGTGCATGTCACCGAGGATTTCCTGGTAGGCGCCCACCAGGAAGATGCCCAGCAGGTAGTCTTCGCCCGGATTGAGAGCGTGAACCGGCAGGCTGGTCTCGATGCTCTGCTCGTCGACGTACTGCTTGATCTTGCCATCGGAGTCGCAGGTCAGGTCCTGCAGCACGGCGCGGCGCAGCGGCTCTTCGTCCAGGCGATGCAGTGGCAGGATCGGCAGTACCTGGCCGATGGCCCAGGTGTCCGGCAGGCTCTGGAACACCGAGAAGTTGCAGATGTATTTGTCGGCCAGCTTGTCATTGAGTTCATCCAGCACCTGGCGGTGCGAGCGCTGGCGGGCCTTCAACGAGTTGTGCAGGCGACGGCACACGGCAAAGTAGCACTGCTCGGCCAAGGCTTTCTCCGCCAGGGTCAGCTTGCCGTCGGCATATTGGGTCGCCACGTCGCTCATGTAGTGCGTGGCGCGCCAGTAGGTCTCGGTGACCATCTCGATATCGGTCGGGCCCAGCAGGTCAACCAGCCATTGCACGGTTTCCGGCAGTTCCTGCTTGTTGTCGATCACCGGCACGTCGTCGTTGTGTTTTTCGACGTCGGTCACCTGCACCACCAGCATCGCGTGGTGGGCGGTCAGCGAGCGGCCGCTTTCCGAGAAGATGTGCGGGTGCGGCAGGCTCTGGGCATCGCAGAACTCCTTGAGCATGCCCACCACGACACCGGCGTAATCGTCCATGTCGTAGTTGATCGAACTGGCGTTGCGCGAGTGCGTGCCGTCGTAGTCCACGCCCAGGCCACCGCCGACGTCGATGTGATCCACCGGCAGGCCGAGATTGCGCAGCTCACCGTAGTAACGGATCGCTTCCTTGAAGCCGTGCTGGTAGTCCGCCAGGTTGGCGATCTGCGAGCCCATGTGGAAGTGCAACAGGCGAATGCCCTGGTCCAGGCCTGCGGCGCGGAAGCGCTCGACCACCGACAGCAGTTGCGCGGCCGACAAGCCGAACTTGGACTTCTCGCCACCGGTATCGGCCCACTTGCTCGACGCCAGGGACGACAGGCGCACGCGCAGGCCGACCTGTGGCTTGACCTTGAGCACCGCGGCCTCTTCGATCACCAGGCCGACTTCGGACTCTTTCTCGATGACGATGAAGACGTTGTGACCCAGCTTCTGGCCCATCAGCGCCAGGCGAATGAACTCGCGGTCCTTGTAGCCGTTGCAGACGATGGTGCCGCCCTTCGGCGCGAGGGCCAGCACCGCCAGCAGCTCCGGCTTGGAACCGGCTTCCAGGCCGATGGAGACGTTCTGGGTGGCGATGATGTTCTCGATCACCGCTTCCTGCTGGTTGACCTTGATCGGGTAGAGCGCGGTGTACTTGCTCTGGTATTCCAGGCGCGCGATGTTGCTGTCGAACGCGCCGGTCAGCTGGCGCACGCGGTCTTGCAGGATGTCGGGAAAGCGCACCAGCAAAGGCAGCGAGAGGCCGCTCTGGCGCAACTGGTCGACTTGCTCGAACAGGTCGATGGGCGAACTGCCGGGACCGTTCGGACGGACTTCGACGCGACCGGCTTCATTGATCGCGAAATACCCGGCCCCCCAATGGCGAATCCCGTAAACGCTGCGGCTGTCCGCAACTGTCCATTGGCTGCCATCGTCTTTGCGTGTGCGTCGTACGGACATCGAAGTCCCCTATAAAGAAGTCAAAATGCACCATCCGGTCGGAGGCTGGGGCAGTCTAGAGAGTGAAAATGACGAATTGCCTGTTAGCAAGGTAGACCCTGCTCCCAGCGATGAGTTTAGAAACCCGTTCAGAACAGGCTCTGTGAAAACCATGCGGGCGACCTCGAACGTCAGGTCCGGGTCAAGCCGAGGGTGGTTTTCACAGAAGCTGCTAGCCGCCGGATTTCTTTGCCTTGAAGCCGTGCTTGACCAGTTCCGCCAGCAGCAGCTCGACGTGATCGCCCTGGATCTCGATGATGCCGTCTTTCAACGCACCACCGGTGCCACAACGTTTCTTCAATGTGGTGGCCAGCTCCTTGAGCGCGTCTTCGGCCAACGGCACGCCGGTGATCGTGGTCACCGTCTTGCCGCCGCGACCTTTGCTTTCACGGCGCACACGGGCAATGCCGTCACCGGCAGGGATGGCGGTCTGTTTGCAGATGCAGGCATCCACCGGTTGACGGCAATCAGGGCAATGACGACCGGCGTCGGTAGAAAATACCAGGCCGCCCAGGGCGGCGAAGGATGCGGCTTTTTTGGCCACCGGCAATCCTCTCGGGAGGACAAAGACTGGTCGAGGGGAGAACGTGCCTCGACCGCGAAACCCCACTCAGGCAGGGGCAGCGCTACTGGACCGCAGACGCGGTTCAGCTTGAAAAGTCGCGCAGTGTAACGGCAAAAAGCCGACTTGCTAAGGGCCAATCAGCGCCAATTTATAGCTTCTTTGCGACGTCGCCACCCTGGGCACGCAAATAGCGTTCAAGCGCCGCCAGGGAGTCCGGGCAGTAAGGCATGCGCTGGATTTCATCGAGCACCTGTTCAAGCGGCAGGAAACGCGCTTCGAGGACTTCTTCAGGCTGCAGGACCAGCGGGCCGTCCCACACCGCCGAGAACGCCGAACACCACAGGCGACTGCCGGGGTCTTCGAAATAAAAATGGTCGTGGGCGGTCAGTTCCACGCCGCTCACGCCCAGTTCTTCCGCCAGCTCACGGGCGGCCGACTCGGCGTAGGTCTCGTCGGCCTGGACCATGCCGCCCGCCGCCACGTCCCAGAAACCCGGGTAGATGGCCTTGCTCAGGGTGCGCCGGTGAACACACAGTTCACCGGCCGAATTGAACAGCATGATGTAGGTGCCACGCCCGATCAGGCCGCGCTCGCGCAGCTGCGAACGCACCAGGCTGCCGAGCAGGTTGTCGTGCTCGTCGACCCACGCGATCAGTTCGGCATCCGAGGCCGCTCGGTGAGCGACCTCCCGGGGGCTTTCGCTCATGGATCAGCCCTGGTTCAGCAGTTGCCGCAAATCGATGACCGCTGCGTTGGCCCGGGAAATGTAGTTGGCCATGACCAGCGAGTGGTTCGCCAACACACCGAAGCCGCTGCCGTTGAGGATCATCGGGCTCCAGACCGGTTCCTGGGACGCTTCCAGTTCACGAATGATCTGCCGCACGCTGACCGTGGCATTCTTTTTCGCCAGTACATCGGCGAAGTCCACTTCGATGGCGCGCAGCAGGTGCGACAGTGCCCAAGCCTGGCCGCGGGCTTCATAGAACACGTTGTCGATCTGCAGCCATGGAGTCTCGACCACCTCTTCGTCCACCTGCGGCACTTGGCCCGGGGCCGTGACCTCGGTTTTCAGCGAGGTGTTGAGCTTGACCCGGCCAACGCTGGCCGACAGGCGCTGGGACAACGAACCCAGGCGCGTGCCGACATCCCCCAGCCAGTTGTTCAGGTTGTCGGCGCGGGCGTAGAACAGCGCGCTTTTCTGGTTCGGATCGGACAGCCGGGCCTGGTAGCGGCTCAGGGAGTTGATGCCTTCCTGGTATTCGGATTCGCTGGAAGGCAACACCCAACTGCGGTTGTCGAAGTTGAAGCGCGGCTCGGCCTTGGCCAGGTCGGCGTCCTCGGCGGACTGGGACTGGGATCGGGCGAAGTCCTTGCGCAGGGCGCGGCTCAGGTCGCGAACCTGCACCAGCACGCCGTACTCCCAGCTCGGCATGTTGTCCATCCACAGGCCTGGCGGGAAGCGGTCGTTGGAAATGTAGCCGCCTTGCTTGGTCAGCAGGGTCCCGGCCACGGTCTTGAGCGTCTCGACCGTGGTGTAGCCCACCACCATTTGCCGGCCATCCCTCTCGGCTGCGGCCTGGGCGTTCTGCTGCACGGGGAACAACGCGGGCTCCTGGCTCCAGTACCAGCCCAGGGCAATGGTCACCAGCAGGTAAAGGCCGATCAGCGTGGCCAGTGCGCGGCTGAAAAAAAGCCCACCCAGGTAGCTGCGGGTGTCCGATTTCGGCTCGGCGGCACGTTCAGGCGCGCTGCCCGCGCGGTTTTTCCAGTCCAGCATGGCGATGTTCCTTCAATCACTTGAGTTCTCGGTTCGACCACAACCCTACGCCATCGTGCCTGATTTGAAACGCGATAATGCGGCGCCAACCATGCCGGGCGCGACAGGGCAATCGAACAGCACTATAAAGGAAGCGTCGCCATCGGCCTACGAGACTGTCCGGTCACAAACTGAATCAGGCGACTGGACAGAATATTGACGTATGACACTCATATGGAGGAAAAGAGGTGCTAGCATAGAGCCACCAGTCGACCTCAGCATGCACCCTAACTAGTAGTCAGGATATGACCGAGCCAGAAGACCCCAGCCGTGAGCGCCTCAAGCACCACTTCGCCCAGCGGGTGATTCATCAGGCTCGCCAGATGCTGGAGATTTGGCAGCGCCTGCAGCGCAGTGAGTGGTCAAGCACCGATCTGTCGGAGCTCAGCGAAGCCAATCTGCGCTTGCTGCGCTTTGCCGAGCGCTTCGAGCAGCCCGAGCATACCCAACTGGCCCAAGGCATCAGCCAGTCGCTGCAAGCGGTGGACGCCAATCGCGGGCGCCTGAGCAGCCAGCTGATCACCGAACTCAACCGACTGATGCAACGCTTGTCTCGCACCGGCCTGCGCCACGGCGACCAGCTCGAACAGACCTTCCTGCCGCCGCTGCGCAAACCCATCTATGTGATGCTGCAGGACCATGACCGCGCCGAACGCCTGGCCAAGCAATTGGAGTTCTTCGGTCTCAGCGCCCAGGCACTGGACAGTGTCGCGGCATTTCGGGCCTCGATGGTCGAGCGCCTGCCGGCGGCGATTGTCATGGACGTGGACTTCAGCGGCCCGGGCACCGGTCTGAAACTGGCCGCCGAAGCCCAGGAAGGCCTGGAACAACCGTTGCCGCTGCTGTTCTTCAGCTTGCTGGAAACCGACACCCCGACACGCCTGGCCGCGGTACGCGCCGGTGGGCAGGAATTCCTCACCGGCACCCTCGAAGCCTCGAGCCTGCTGGAAAAGATCGAAGTGCTGACCTGCGTCGCCCAGTACGACCCCTACAAAGTGCTGATCATCGATGACTCCCGCGCCCAGGCCTTGCACACCGAGCGCCTGCTCAACAGCGCCGGCATCATCACCCGCACGCTGATCGAGCCGATCCAGGCCATGGCCGAACTGGCGGATTTCCAGCCCGACCTGATCATCCTCGACATGTACATGCCAGCCTGCACCGGCACGGAACTGGCCAAGGTCATCCGTCACAATGACCGTTATGTCAGCGTGCCGATCATCTATCTGTCCGCCGAAGACGACCTGGACAAGCAACTCGACGCCATGAGCGAAGGTGGCGACGACTTCCTGACCAAACCGATCAAGCCCCGGCACTTGATCACCACCGTGCGCAACCGTGCCGCCCGGGCGCGCAACCTCAAGGCGCGGATGGTGCGCGACAGCCTCACCGGCCTGTACAACCACACCCATATCCTGCAACTGCTCGAGGATTGCAGCTTCCGCGCTCGTCGCGAAGGCAAGCCCCTGAGCTTCGCCATGCTCGACATCGATCACTTCAAACGGGTCAATGACAGCCACGGCCACCCCATGGGCGACCGGGTGATCAAGAGCCTGGCGCTGTTTCTCAAGCAGCGCCTGCGCAAGACCGACTTCATTGGCCGTTACGGCGGCGAAGAGTTCGCCATCGTCATGCCCGACACCGACATCGACGCCGCCTGCAAAGTGCTGGATGAAATTCGCCAGCGCTTTGCCGAAATCCACTATCCGGCCCAGCCCCAGGACTTGTGGTGCACCTTCAGCGCTGGCGTGGTGGAGATGAGCGATGAGTCCGACAGCCTGATGATGGCCAGCCAGGCGGACGAAGCGCTGTACCGTGCCAAGCATGCCGGACGCAACCGGGTACAGAGCGCCCGGCAATCAAAGCAAAGTGCCACCTTTTCATCGGAATCGACTGACTCGGTCATAAACCTGTAACGCAAACGCAATAACTTCAGGCACTTACGATTCTGCCCTCGGTAGACCCTTGATGCGCCTGAAGCTGCTGACCAATCTCAACACCGTTCTTTTAGTTGCCGTCTGCCTGGGCCTCGGAGCCACCTTGTGGTGGTCGCAGATCGCCCTGGAACGGCCCTACATGCTGATGGAGCGCTACCTGGGCCTGTCGCGGCATTTCCAGGGCGAAGTGGCGCGCAACATCGAGGACTACCTGGCCAGCGGCGACGCCTTGCGCCTGAGCGCGGCCACCCAGGCCTTGGAGACGCTGCAGAAAGACCTTGACCAGTTTCCCCCGGAGCTGGCCAAGACCCTGCGCCCGAGCCTGTCGAACCTCGACGGCTTCAGCAAGACCGATCTGTTGGCCGCCGGCAAACTGGCTGGCGATCCGCAGGCCTTGTTGCTGCAGGCCGAGCGTGAACTGAGCGCCAGCCTCGATCAACTGGCCCAATACGCCAATGGCGCCCCGGCCTACCTGCCCCCGTTGTTTGCCGCTTCGCAGCACCTGGGTCGGTTGTCCCTCACGCGGGACAAACTGGTCAGCAGCGGCCGTAGTGAATTGGCCGCCGATGTCGAACGGGAACTGGCGAGCATCCGTGCCGAGGCCGAACGCCTCGACAGCCTGCCCCTGTTGGGTGTCACCGCCAGCAGCGAATCGGGCAGCGATGATTTCGCCGCGCTGATGGGCCTGGAGACCCAGGAAAAAACCGCCGCCGAAGATGCGGGCATCGCCCTCAAGCGCGAACTCAACAGCCTGCTCGGCCGTTACCCGGCGGAATTGACCCGCACCCGCGAACTGATCCAGAAACGCACCGAGCTGAGCAATGCCACGCACCTGAAAATCGCCGACGTGCAAACGGCGATCGATACCCTGGAGCCGGCGGTACGGGCCCAGCATGGGCAGATCCAGGGGGAGGTTCGCATGATCCAGGGGCTGATGATCGGCCTGATCCTGCTGATCGCGCTGCTCATCGACACCTTGCAGCGGCGCCTGGCCCGTACCCTGACGCACCTGGCTCCAGCCCTGTCGACCTGGGCCGAGGGAGACTTCAGCCGGGACATCCACGTGGGCGCCAGCAACCGCGAAATGCAGGACATCGAGGCTTCGCTCAATCGCCTGCGCGCTTACCTGGTGGACCTGGTGGGCACCATTCGGGTGAACGCCGAACAGGTCGCCGGCAGCAGCCGGGCCCTGGCCGAGCTGAGCGGCGAACTGCACAGTGGTGCGGAGGATCAGGCCGACGATACGGCGCTGATCCGTGATTCCCTCAGCGAGCTGGAAGCGACGATCCAGCAAGTGGCCGGCGATGCCAGCCAGGCCGCAGGCGCCAGCCGCAGCGCCGGGCAAGCGGTGGAGCAAGGGCAGAAAGTCATCGGCCTGAGCCTCACGGGCCTGCATGCGTTGGTAGGGGAAGTGCAAGGCAACGCGCAGATGATCGAGCAACTGGCCGAGGAATCAGCCACCATCGGCGGCGTGTTGACAGTGATTCGCTCGATTGCCGACCAGACCAACCTGCTGGCGCTCAATGCGGCCATCGAAGCGGCTCGCGCCGGGGAAATGGGCCGGGGCTTTGCGGTGGTGGCCGAGGAAGTCCGCTCCCTGGCCCAGCGCACGGCCGGCGCCACGGCCGAAATCCAGACACTGATCGCCCGCCTGCAACTGGCCGCGCGCCAATCGGTGGACGGCATGCGCGCCCAGGTCGAACACGCCGAAGCCACCGCCAACCAGGCGCAAGCGGCCGACGGCGCGCTGGATGAGATCGTCGGCGCCATCCAGACCATCTCCGACACGGCGGTACGCATCGCCGACGTCACCGCCCAGCAAAGCGGCGCCGTCAGCGAAATCCGCGATCACAGCGAGCGGATTCATCAACTGGGCGCAGACAACCTGCTGCGCATCGGCCAGGGCCGGGAACAGGGTGACAATCTGCTGGTGCTGGGCGGACGTTTGCACACCGCCGTGCAGGCATTTCGGGTTTAGCGCCACAGACTGCATGAAACACTGTGGGAGCGAGCTTGCTCGCGATAGCGGTGCGTCAGCTTGCATCGATGCTGGATATGCCGCCGTCATCGCGAGCAAGCTCGCTCCCACATTAGATTCGAGGGAAGCCTG